>JBEKSH010000606.1:0-3058 GCA_049517235.1 Roseiarcus sp.
CCCCCAGTAGTTGAAACTCTTGGACCATCCGAGCGCCACGCCGACGACATAACCAACCGCCACGCCGCTCGCAAATCCGAGCGACCAAAGCCGCAGCGTGTAGGCGATGCAAATGAGAAGGCGGGACCCGTCCGTGACATAGACGTTCAGAAGTCCATGCGGCGGCGAGAAGAACGGTTTGGGCAGCCAGCCGAACTTCGCCGTCGTCAGCTCCCACAGCGCGAACCAGACGCCGACCGCGATGAACCAGGGACCGTAATGGACGATCCTTTCGCCGATGCGGCCGAGGCGGTGAACCAACACCGAGAGAACGGCGAATGCGATCGCCGCGCCGCCCGTGATCGCGGCGAAAAGTCCGCCGCTGCCCCATGGGACAACGTCAGGCAACGCGACCGTCGTCAGAGCCGCCGCGCCCCAGGTGAGCGCCGCGAGCAGCCCATTCTTCCATGCCGCCCGCCAAATGTTTCGCACCGCCGCCGGATCGGCTGCGGCCGATCCGGCGTCCAGCGTCCTTACCGCATCGCTCATCGATCCGACCTCAAGCGAGCAGATTGACCGTGACCCGTTCAGCGAACTGCTTGGGGTCGGTCGTCGGATCGAGGACCTTGACGAGCTTCAGGTCCTCGGCGGTGATCCGGATCTGGTCGACGAGGGGCTGACCGATCGGATGGTCGTGATAGACTAGACCGCCAAGGATCTCCGTCAGGTCCTGAAGGCTGAGGCCTGCCGGCTTCAGCGCATCGAAATACCACTTGGCGACCTCATCAGGGTGGTTGGCGGTATATTCGTGCACCTCGATATTGGCCTCCGCCAGGCGGCGCAGCGCGTCCTTGTTGGCGGCGAGGAACGGTCCATTGGCGCCCAGCACGCAGCAGGTGTGGCCCTTGTATACGCCGGTCTGGGTGTCCGCGATCTTGGTGAACTTGAATTGCTTCTCGATCGAATAAGCCCAGGGATCGAGATGAGCTGCAAGATCGGCGTCGCCGCGGTTGACGGTCTCGCCGACGAGATCGAACGGCACCGCCTTCCAAGTGACGTCGGTTTCCGGATCGATGCCGGCTTTGGCCAGCGTGACCTGGAACGCGACCTGGGGCGGGGCGCCAATCCCGTAGGTCGCGATCGTCTTGCCCTTGACTCCCGCGATATCCTTGACGCCGGAGGCGCTGGACGCGAGCAAGCGCTGGCAGCCGCCATGCGAGCCGACGAACAGCTTCACGTCGAAGCCCTGCTCGAGCGGCTTCAGCCAGTCGCCGATGAGGCCGGCACCGGCGTCGGCCTTACTGGTGGCGAGCGCCTGGATCAGCGTTTGCCCGCTTGACCCCTGGTAAAACAGCTCCACATCGAGATTATGCTTGGCGTAGATGCCTTTGGCGACGCCGAAGCCGAGCGGCGAATGGCAGGCCGCGACCTCGGTCCAGGCGAGGCGCACCTTGGGCGCCGGTCCGGCGATGGCCGGCGAAAAGATGCGAGAGCCAAGCGCGCCGACCGACGCGGCGGCGCCGGCGGCGCCGACCGTCTTCAAAACGGCGCGACGTGATACGGGGGGCGAATTCAGTTCACTCATTTTGACAGCTCCTTCTTGGCTTCCGATCTGCGTTGTCATTCGTCGCCTGAAGGTCAGGCAGCCTCGCGCACCGATTGGTCGGCGCCGATTTCTTTCGCCCTGTCGAGCGCTTGCGCGAGGTCGGCGAGAATGTCCTCGGGATGTTCAAGGCCGACCGACAGCCGCACGTAGCCGGGCGTCACGCCGGCGGCCAGTTGCTCCTCGCGCGTCAGTTGCTGATGCGTGGTGGAGGCCGGATGGATGGCGAGCGACCGTGCGTCGCCGATATTGGCGACGTGATAGAACAGCTTCAACAAATCGATGAAGCGCCGGCCGGCTTCCACGCCGCCTTTCAGTTCGAAGCCGACCAGCCCGCCATAACCACCCGAGAGATAGGCGTCGGCGCGGCGGCGGTTCTCGCCCGTCTGCAAGCCCGGAAATATGACGTGCGAAACGGAGGACTGCTTCTTGAGGAAATTGGCGACCTGGATGGCGTTTTCATTATGCTGGCGCAGGCGAAGCGGCAGCGTCTCCAGGCCTTGAATGAGCTGAAAGGCGTTGAACGGCGAGATGGCCGCGCCCAGATCGCGCAACAGTTTCACGCGCGCGCGCAACGCGTAGGCGATAGGCCCGAGCGGCTTGGCGGCCTCCGTCCAGATCGCGCCGTGGTAGGCGTCGTCGGGCGTGGTGAGCAGCGGGAATCGCTCGGCGTGGCCTTCCCAGGGGAAATTGCCGCCATCAATGATCAACCCGCCGATCGAGGTGCCGTGACCGCCGATATATTTGGTCGCGGAATAGACCACCACCGCCGCGCCGTGATCGAACGGCCGCGCAATCAGCGGCGAGGCCGTGTTGTCAACAATCAGCGGCACGCCAAGCGAACGGCCGATGTCCGCGACCTCCCCGATTGGGAAAACATTGAGTTTCGGATTGGGAAGCGTTTCGGCGTAGTAGGCGCGAGTCTTGGAATCCGTGGCCCTGGCGAAGTTCTCGGGATTGGCAGGATCGACGAATCGCGTCTCGACTCCGAACTGCTTCAGCGTCTGCGCAAACAGCGTCCAGGTCCCGCCATAGAGATCGGTCGAGGAGACGATATTGTCGCCGGCCTGCGCGAGATTGAGCACGGAGTAGGCGGAGGCCGTCTGCCCGGACGCGACGGCGAGCGCCGCCGCGCCGCCCTCGAGCGCGGCGATGCGCTGCTCCAGCGCGTCCTGCGTCGGGTTCTGCACGCGCGTATAAATGTTGCCGATTTCCTCAAGCGCGAACAGGCGCGAGGCGTGGCCGGTGTCCTGGAACTGATAGGACGTGGTCTGGTAGATCGGCACGGCGATTGCGCCGGTCGCCGGATCGGACCGATATGGGCCGCCATGCAGGACAAGGGTCTCAAAACGCTTCGAGTCGGTCGCCATATTCGAGCTCTCCAAAGGCAAACGGGGATCAATAGGCCGAGACGTTTTCCGGCGCTTTCTGAGCGGGGTCGAGGAGGTCCGGGTGATGGCACCGGGCGACGTCCGG
>JBEKSH010000607.1:0-3057 GCA_049517235.1 Roseiarcus sp.
GTTCCGGCGTTGCTGACGACGCAACCGGCGGCGGTTCAAACTCGACTATCATACGCCAGCGTCAGGACATTGTTCGCGGCATCCCAGGTCTCCCGCCCTCCGCGCCGCGAGATCCCGGAAGCTCTCCCCGGTGTCGACCAGCGCCGCCGCCTCGCCCGTCGCGGCCTCGTAGCGCCGGATGATCACGTCGACATAGAGCGGATCAAACTCGACGCCGCGGCAGACGCGGCCGGCCTTGTCGGCGGCGATGAGCGTCGAGCCCGAGCCGAGGAACGGGTCGAGCACGATGTCGCCGCGGTGGGTGAGGTCGAGCAGCGCGTCCTCGAGCATGACGGTCGGCTTGACGGTTGGGTGGTCCTGCAGGCCGCGGCGGGCGTCTGAGCCCAATGACGACGCGCCGGGATAAGTCCACACGTTCGAGCGCCAGCGGCCCCGCTTGCCGAGCTCGACATTGTTGACGTGCGGGGCGTCGCCCTTCTTGAACAGGGGCAGAAGCTCATGCTGCGAGCGGTAGAGGCTGCCCATGCCGGCGTTGGTCTTGGCCCAGACGATGAGGTTAAGGGGCGTCAGGCCAAGCTTGGCGGCCGCGGCGACGACGGTCGGAGCGCCCCGCCAGTCGATGAAGGTGCCGAATACGCCGCCATCGCAGAGGTGAGGAAGGGCGGCCTCGATCCAGGCCGCGTTGAACCCTAGGAACTGTTCGTCGCTCATCTCGCCCGAGGCCATCGCGAACTCGCGGTGGGCGCCGCCGGTGACATGGCCGGCGATCGGCACGTTGTAGGGCTCGTCGGTCAGAACGACCCGGGCCCCGGGATCGCCTTCCATGAGCCGGCGAAGCACTGTCGGGTCGGTCGCGTCGCCGCAGATCAGGCGATGGGGCCCGAGCTGGAACATGTCGCCGAGGTGGGCGACCGCGACAGCGCCAGGGGTGGGCGCCAGCGGTCCCTGCTCGACCGCCTCGGGCTCCTCGCCGATCACGATCTGGTCGATTTCGTCGGGCGAGAAACCTGAAATCTCGATCGGCGCGTCGGCCAGGATCAACTCCTCGAATTCGATTTTGAGCTCGTCGAGGTCCCATTGCCCCTTTTCGCCGAGCCGATTGACGGCAAGCCTCAGCAGGCGCTGCTCATCTTCCGACAAATGATCGATGCGCACGCAGGGCGCGCGGCCGAGACCCAAGAGCCTCGCCGCCTCGAGCCGAACCTCGCCGTCCAGGACAACATTATTCTTGCCAATGAGGACGGGGTTGCAGAAGCCAAGCGCGCTCATCGAGGCCGCGACCTCCCGCACATGGGCGGCATCGCGAACGCGGACCTTGCGCGCCGGCGAACGAAGACAATCCAGCGGCAGGTAGGTGATCTCCAGCAGCGGCAGGACGTCATTGCGCAATGCCCGCGGCGCGGCCGACGGCGCCGCCAGCCGCGTAAGGCCGTCGCGCCGGCGTCGGCCCTTGCCCTTCAGCTTCTCCTTGAAGGATCGCTCGATTGCGAGCGGGTTGGGATCGATTCTGGACATTTTTGCATTCTCCTGCTCGTTCGGCGAAGCCGAAGGAATATCGGCGTAGGTCTCACTCGTTGCGGGCAAAATAACGGCTGCGCGGCGGTTCGGGTTGATCGCGCTGCGATTGCTGCAGGGCTGCTTTTTGGGCTGGCGCCCAAAGGCCATATTGTCCCGCGAAGAAGCGCGCCTTGTGAATGATCCGTTTCAGATTGGCGCCCACGACCGACAGGGCGTCGACTTGGTCGTCGTGTTTGCCGTCCGGAAATGCGGCAAGCTCGACCAGAAGAATTTCCAAACCCGGCATCGATTCGGGAATCAGGATCAGTCCATCGTAAAGGTGCTGCATCGTGTGATGGAATTGGCGAACCTTCAGATCGCCGGTCCTGGCTTTGTCCAGGTTTGAGCTGGGCAAGATATGCTTGAGCGGGCCTCCGGGACGTCTGGGGTCAGTCAGATCCTGGAAGACGTTAAGGCCGATGCCGTTGCCGTCCATGACGATCAAGGCGGGCTTGTCCAGCTTGTCCTGCTCGACAATCATCGCGCGCACATCAGGCAGCTCGATGCGCGTCCGGATGACGGCGAGAAGATACAGAATGTCCCGGCCGTTTCGGTCCTTCGTCAGGCCGAACTTCGCGCAAACGGTCCAATCGCCGCCGCCCTTCGTCGCCGCGAGGTCCCAGGAATGAATGATCAGTTCGAAGGGCGGCGCGTCGCGGTAGCGCGCCAGGCGGTCGATGGTGCACATACCGGAGCCGCCAAACTGAGGATTCTGCTGATATTGCGCCTCGAAAATATGCGGCGGCAATTCCTTCCTTAGTTTGTCGGCGGTCTCCGGAGTCATCCAAGCGGGGTTCAGAATGTCGCCGGGCGCACGCAGCAGCAAACTGTGTCGGCGATCATGAGTGACATAGTGCTGCTTCGTCACGGCGATCAAAGGAAGCGGAATACGGAGCCACCCGCCTTCTTCGACGAACGTGGCGGTCAGGTCGTCCGGCGCGAGGCGATGCATCACCAGGATAATCACGCCCGTGCTCTGGTCCAGAAGTCGCTGGGCGACGACGCCATAATACCAATCGCGCAGTTTCTGTTTGGCGAGCTCTGAGGCCACTTCGGCCGGCTGCATCGGATCGTCGATCACAATCAGATTGGCGCGAAATCCCGCGATATCGCTGCCGACGGACGTCGCGTAGCGTTGTCCTCCCTTTGTGGTCGTGATCGAGTCTTCGGCCTTCTTGTCGAGCACCGTGCCGGGAAAGATCGCTTTGTAGATTGCTGACTGCATCACTAGGCGGGCCTTGCGCGACAGATCGTGGGTCAGGTCGTCGCCGTAGCTGATGCAGATGATCTTCTCGCCCGGATTCACGCCCAAGCGCCACGCGGTATAGAGGACCGACACCAGCAGCGACTTCATGTGGCCGGGCGGCAGATTGAAGATGACCCGTTTGGCGCCGCCGGAAGTCGTGCGCATCAACACGTGCGCCATGAAATCCACGTAGGGCGCGGGCGTCATGTTCTTCCCGCCATGCAGCTCTGGAAAAAGCAGCACGGCGAAGGTGC
>JBEKSH010000608.1:0-3050 GCA_049517235.1 Roseiarcus sp.
CGCTGGATTTCGGCGCGAACGAGACGCTCGACGATGCTCGGCAAATTGTCGTCGAGCCAGCTCTTGAGCATTGGGCGCAGCATTTCGCGCGTCAGGCCTTCAACCATCGCGGAACTTTGCATCGCGACGCTTGCCGAAAGGGCCTGAAAGGAAGCGGCGACCGCGGCCTCGGTCTCCGGGGAGGCGAACGGCTCCTCGTCGATGGGCGCCGGACTCGACTCGATCGCCAGCGCGACCGCCGCCGGCTCTACGGGCGGCGCGACCGCCGCGGACTCTAGTGGCGACGCGACCGCCGCCCGCTCTACGGGCGGGACGGGCTTTTCCCAAACGACTTTTGGAGACGGGGCCGCGACGGCGGGCGGGGGCGACGCCGGTGCGGCCGCCGCCGTTTCCGGCGTTGGCGCAACCGTGCGCGCCGGCGGGACGGCGTTGTTGGTGTAGACGATCTGCGGTCCGCCGGAAGGACTGGCTTTCTGCGCCGGCGCGCTTGGCGTCGGCGGCTCTCTGTCGTCGGCGATGATGCTGCGGATCGAAGCGAGTATTTCTTCCATTGACGGCTCGTGGGCGCGTTGCGCGCGGCGCAGCGACTCGAGGTCTCTGTCGGTCGAAGAAGGATTGGGTGCGTTCATGGCCTCTGCCCCCGGGGCGCCCGATTGCGCCTTGCATCGTTGAATTGCTCGCTCCCGACTTCGGGCGCCGTTCAAAGACTATATCAATCGCGGCCCCGTCGAAAAGATCTCCGGCCGCAGGCGCGCCGACCTCTATGGATAGGCCCGGGCGCTGCGTCGGCGCAAGATGCTCGCCCTGCTATTTGCGGGCCGCCGCTACTAATCCACAAGCGCCCTCGATCGTTCAGCGCCCATCCGGCGTGCGCAGGCCAAACCATTTGTCCTTGACCTGGTCGAAGTGAACCTTGGGGTCATATTGGATGGCGGCGAGTCCGAGAGTAGTTGTCGACAAGCGGCCGATCGCCGACATCACCGCGTAAGACGCGACGACCGCGTCATGTTGCGCCGAGACAAGCTGCACGCGCGCGCTCAGAAGCGTCTGTTGCGCCGTCAACACGTCGAATGTCGTCCGTTGGCCGACTTTGGCCTCTTCGCGCACGCCGGCGAGCGCGATTTCCGCAGCCGCCACCTGCGCCTTCGCCGACCGGATAATGCCCGCGGAATTCGAGTTCACGCCCCAGGCGGAGACGACCGCGGCGCGCACCGTGTCGCGCTGCAGGTCGGTCTGCAATTCCTGCTGGCCGAGTTTTTCCTTGGCTTGGCGCGTCGACGCATAGGTGACGCCGCCATCGTAAATCGGAATGTTTATCTGGCCCATCAGCGAAGCGGTGAGGACGCGATTCGGCGCAGCTTGGCCGCTAACGTCAAATTGCTGGGAGACTTGCCCAGTGAGGCCCACGGTCGGATAGAGCGCGCCCTCGATGACTTTGATATTGAGCGCCGCCACGTCAACGCCATACAAGGAGCCGACGATGGCGGGGTGTTCAACCTGCGAGATGGCGATCGCCGAGGTGAGCGACCTGGGCAAAGGCTTATCCAGTTGCTTGACCGGCGCGAGATTCTTGGGCTCTTCGCCAATCACCTGCCGATAATTGGCGATCGACGTCTGCAAGGTCGATTGCGCGCTTAGCGCCGTCGCTTGCGCGCCGGCCAGACTGGCTTCCGCCTGGGCGACGTCGGTTCGCGTCACTTCGCCGACCGTGAAACGATCGTTCGTCTGACGCAATTGCTCCTGCAGCACTTCGACGTTGTTGCGGTCGAGATCGAGAATCGCGGTGTCGCGCAGGACGTTCATATAGGCGGTGACGCCGCTCAAGAGGACGTTTTGTTCGGTATTGCGCAACGTCTCGCGCGCCGCCATGACGCCGGATTCAGCCTGACGGACGGAGTTGAAAGTCCGATCTCCATTCCAAAGGGTTTGATTGACCGTCAAACCGTAGCCGCGCGGCTTCGAGAAAGTCAAACTGGTTCCCCCGGCCAAGGGCGGCAAATAGGCGTCGGTCTGCTGAATGGAGGCGTCGCCCTGGGCGCTGACGGTCGGCCTATAACCGGCGCTGGCTTTCGGAAGCTCTTCGTCGCTGGCGCGGACCGCGGCGCGCTGCTGATTGATGTCGGGATTGTTGAAATAGGCCTTGACAAGCGCGCCGCCGATCGTTTCCGCCCGCAACGCTCCCGCGCCGAGCAATGTCGCCGCGACAGCCGCCGCGAAAGCGACGCCGCGCGCGGTCCGTCCAGAAAACGAGGCGCCCTGCGCCCTTACGTCACCCCTGGAGAAAAACATCGACGCCCCGTTCTTGGCCGCCGCTGCCCGGCGCGCTCGATTTTCGACCGCCAAGCGGAGGCCTGTTTCGGCGCTCCGCCGCGGCAATCAGGCAACGGCCGCGTACGCCACTCAAGCCGCGCAGACGAGGACCGGCGAGCCGACCCCGAATCAGTATAAGCGTTTGGCCGATGCGGGCTACCGACCTCGCCCGAAGATGGCGAGTCATGCCCAGTAATATTTTCGAGCGTCGCAATTATGCGACACTTCAGCCCCCTAAAAGGCGAAACTGGGCGCTTTCCGAAAGGCGTCGAGCCGGGGCGCCGTAACGTCAAATAGGATGCGCCGGCTTGTCAGGCCGCCGACCCCTTCGATCAGAATCGCCTTGGGCGCGCCGTAAGACGCGTCGACGCCGACAAGACGCCCGCCTTCCGCCAATTGGCGCAACAATCCTTCCGGACTGCGCTCGAAGGCGCCGTTGATCAGAATCACGTCGAAAGGCCCGTCCGCCGCGCCATCGGCCAGATCGCCGGCGACGATTCCGATAGATTGCTCGGTCGCCAGGAGGCGCCTTGCCGCGGCGATCGCCCCTGCGTCCGCTTCGAGGGCGACGACGCGCGCCCCGAGATTTGCCAGAACCGCCGCGCTATAGCCGGAACCGCCGGCGACATCGAGCGCCTTTTCGCCGGGCTGAACGTTCGCCGCCTGAATCAGCCGGGCCAGGGTCATCGGCGCCAGCAGAAGCCGGTCGCGCGCGCCGAGCGCGGGAACGTCCCGGTCGA
>JBEKSH010000609.1:0-3047 GCA_049517235.1 Roseiarcus sp.
AAAGAGGCATGGGCGGCATTTGATAGACTGACCGCCGTGGTCTCGAAAGAGTTCAATATGAACCTCAGGTTTGAAAAGAAGCCTGGCGCGCTCTGAAAACTGGCCTTTTCGGATTACCCGCTAACACGTCGTCGAACGCGGCCGGCGTGGGGCGTGGTCAGCGCGTAAGGTGGGTTAGGTGCGAAGCGCCGTAACCTACCATCCGGACTAGGGGAAAACTGAGCCGGTGGGTTACGCGCCCATAGCCCGTCGAAGACGGGCATGAACGCCCTTGCGGGGACAACCCTCCGTAACCGCTAATGCAGATGCCTCAGCTTGTCGGGATTTCGCACGACATAGATCGCGGCGATCTTTCCGCCCTCGATTTCGAGCGCGGTGGTCGGGAGTTCGCCGTCGGCCTCCAGCGTGATGAAGCCGGGCAATCCATTGACGTATCCGGCGCGCACAAGCTTCGAACCATTCTTCTGGAAGTGAGCCGCCAGATGCTCGTGAACCTTCATGACGGCGTCGAGTCCGACGATGGGTTTCAGGGCTGCCGGCCGCTTGCCGCCGCCTTCGGCATGGACGCTGACGTCAGCCGCCAACATTGCGCCAAGCGCCTTCATATCGCCGCTGCGCGTGGCGGCGAAAAAAGCCTCGGCAAGCTCGAGGCTGCGTTGCTTTTCTAGCCTAAAGCGCGGTCTCGCCTCGCGGACATGGGCGCGCGCCCGGGCGGCGAGCTGGCGGCAGGCGGCGGGATCGCGCTGGATGGTCGCTGCGAGCGCGGTCTGGGCGGCGTTCGGTCTGGCCTTCCTGCGCGGCGCGGACGCCGCGTTCCTGAGCGGGCTCGCGCCTGCTGTTCGATCTTCAGCCCCGCTCAAAGTCCCACGCGATAGCGCTCCTGCAGAATCGTCATGCAGACCGCCGCCTGAAGATCGGGCGTGGGGACGCCTTTGGCGGCGGGGTCGTTGACGGCGTCCAACGACCGGCGCACCGCGCCGACGTCGAAAAAAGGCAACGCCTGAAGAGCCTCGCTTCGCAGGATGTCCTGCACGACATCGCGCGTGCGGTCGGGAACCCCAGGGGGCGCCCTGAAGGCGTGTTTCCGGCGCTCATAAACCTGCCGGGTGACGAACGGCCGCGCGGCTTCGCGCAAGACGTGCTTTTCGGTCGCGCCGGAAATTTTTGAGTCCACCGGCAGCCGCTTCACGAACTCGACCAGCTCGGCATCCAACATCGGCAAGCGGCCTTCGATGGAGTGGCCCATCTCGGACCGATCGCCGAGCGAACCGAGCATGACCGACGGGAACACCAGCTTCGTCCACAGGTACATCGACTGGTGCAGGCGCGGCCTGCCGGCGAGTTGGCCGGCGATGTCGATCGAGTCGAGGAAGGCCTGGCAGACGTCCGCTTTGCCCGTCGCGGCGAGAAAATCGGCGGCCAAGATCTCCTGAGTCTTGCGGGCGCGCATCCACCACGCCCGGATCCATGCAGGCACGAAGCCGATCCGGTTGTAGATCTTCTTGAAGTGGGGCAGGACCGGCGCGCTTCCGGGCGGCGCCCGCTGCCGTCCCGGGGCCACCTCGCGCCACTCCTCGATCGTGCCGCCATGGTGGCGCAACTTGTCGACATGGAACTCGCGGTATCCGCCAAAGATCTCGTCCGATCCCTCCCCGGTCAAGACGACCTTGTAGCCGAGGTCGCGCACCTTTTCGCTCAGCACGTATTTGGCGACGCCGTTCATCAGCATCAGGTTTTCGTTCTGCGCGACCGCGTCGACGAGGTAGTCGGCGCGCACGTCGCCGTTCACACGAAAGCAGTGGAACGTCGCTCCGGCATGCTTGGCCATCTCCTGCGCGACCGCGGCTTCGTCCAGATTCTCCTGCTCGAACGAAATCGTGAACGCCGCCAGCGGCTTGGCGCTCAGGCGGCTGGCGATCCCAAGCACGGCGCAAGAATCGACGCCGCCGCTGAGGTAGCACCCGACCGGCACGTCGGAACGCAGCCGCAAACGAACCGATTCGATCAGCAGTTCGCGCACCCGTGCGACCTGCGCGGGGAAGTCGAGCCCCAATTGCGGTTCGTCCTCACGCGGGTAGTCCAGGTCCCAGTAGCGAAAAAGCCGCGCTCCCGAGCGGCTGACAAGCAGATAATGTCCGGGGGGAACCTGTCGCACGCCCTGGAACAGCGTCTCGTCGCACAAATTCATCAGCGTGAGCCGGCGATGCACGGCGGCGTGGTCCCAACGCGCCGCGACGCCGGCGGCGAACAGCGCCTTGATCTCGGAGGCCACATAGAGGGTGTCGCCAACCTGCGAGTAGAACAGAGGCTTGACGCCGAAACGGTCGCGGGCGGCAAGCAAGACTTGATTGTTGTCGTCCCAAAGCGCGAAGGCGAACTCGCCGCGCAACGCCTGCAGAAAGCTGGCCCCCAGGTCCTCATAAAGATGCAGCGCGATCTCGCTGTCCGAAGCCGTGCGCAGACGATGGCCCGCGGCCTGCAGCTCGCGTCGAATGCGATCGTGGTCGTAGAACTCGCCGTTGACGACGATGTGCAGGCTCTCGTCTTCGTTGGCTATCGGCTGATCGCCCGTTTGGAGGTCGATGATGCTCAAACGCGCGTGGCCCATGCCCACGCGGCCGTCGCCGCCCATCCAGAACCCCTGTCCGTCCGGCCCCCGATGGCGCATCGCGCGCGTTCCGCGCAACAGCGACGCCTGCGCCACCGGCGAACCGGCGGAGAACGCCGCGACGAAACCGCACATACCGCAAAACCTTCCGTTCTTCGCCGCTCGCCGTTGCGGGCTTTTCCATCTTGGGCGCTCCGCGAGTCATTGGCAAAAGGCCCGGCAACCGGCTTTGAATGCGGCCAGCGCGGCGGCGCCGGGGCGACCTGCGCGAGCGCGTCGTCGCGCCCCTGAAGCTGCCGCGCGCTCGACTACGGCCATCCCTTGCGGAGAAGCGACGAGCCGCGCCCGAACGGGATTGAACGGGAGACAGCGCAACGCGTTGTTCGCGGACGGCTGATTAATCAACGCTTAACGATTCAGGATTTTGCTCTGCCCGCCG
>JBEKSH010000610.1:0-3047 GCA_049517235.1 Roseiarcus sp.
CACAAGCCGACGTCGGCGTCGCCATGCAGACCGGCACCCAGGCGGCGCGCGAAGCGGGAAACATGGTGGATCTCGATTCCGATCCGACCAAACTGATCGAAATCGTCGGCATCGGCAAGCAGTTGCTGATGACGCGCGGTTCGCTGACGACGTTCTCGATCGCCAACGACGTCGCCAAGTATTTTGCGATCATTCCGGCGTTGTTCGTCACGACCTATCCCGAACTCAGCGCGCTCAACATCATGGCCCTCAGTTCGGACAAGTCGGCGATTCTTTCGGCGGTCATCTTCAACGCGCTGATCATCATCGCGCTGATTCCGCTCGCGCTGAAGGGCGTCGCTTATCGCCCGGTCGGCGCGGCGGCTCTGCTTCGCCGCAATCTGGCCATCTACGGCGTGGGCGGCATCATCGCTCCGTTCATAGGCATCAAGATCATCGATATCGTGATCTCCGCCCTGCATCTGGCTTGAGGATAAAATCATGTTGAGCCAAATTCGTCCCGCCATCGTCTTGCTGGCGTTGTTCACCCTGCTGACCGGCCTCGCCTATCCCCTGGCGATCACCGCGATCACGCAGATCGCGGCGCCGTACCAGGCCAACGGCAGTCTGCTTTCGACAGGCGGGCCGCCGGTCGGTTCGGCGCTGATCGGCCAGAATTTTACGGCCGACAAATATTTTCATAGCCGTCCTTCGGCGACCCAGGCGCAAGATCCGGCGCATCCCGACGATCCGACGAAGACCATCGACGCGCCCTATAACGCGGCCAATTCCACGGGCTCGAACCTCGGTCCGACCTCGCAGAAGCTGCTCGACCGCGTGAAGGCCGATGTCGCCGCCAAGCGCGCCGCCGGCGCGACCGGCCCGATCCCTGCCGACGCCGTCACGACTTCGGCTTCCGGGCTCGACCCGCATATCTCGCCCGAAAACGCTTTGTCGCAGGTCGCCGCGGTCGCCAAGGCGCGCAATCTGCCCGAGGATAACGTGCGCGCCCTGGTGGAGGCCAATACCGACGGGCGCGTCCTCGGGTTCATCGGCGAGCCACGCGTCAACGTGCTGCGCCTCAATATGGCGCTGGACGCCCTGACGCCGTCGTGAAATCTATGCAACGTTGAGGGGCGACCCGGTGAACATCCGGTTCGGGCGGCGTGTGGACCTTGGCCCGAGTGGATCAACGTCTATGCCGATACGCACTAAGGCATCTCCCTTCCGCACGGATGGCCGAGGGAGCGTCGAGGCAATAATTCTTTACGAAATCCTTATGCCTGCGACCATGATTCGATATGGCCTCTTTGCGGTGTTCGGCGCTAGGAAGGCGGCCCAATAGACTCGGCCGTGTTCAGGAGGTCGCCGTGTTTGAGAACGTTCTTCGCGTTGAGGCTAATGCAAGAGCGTCGGTCCGCGAAATGAGTTTCCGCCTACCGACGCTCAGAGATGTCGCGCGCATCCTACTGGTAGTTTTCGGCCTGGGCGCCGCCGCCGCCGCCCTTTTGTTCTTTGGCTGGTTGATATTTTCAGATTCACACCGACAGGCGGCTTGGGGCTTTGGCCCAGAATGGGATTGCACGAAAATGGGTAGGGGAGGCGCTTACTGTATCAAGAGCTCCTCGAACCCTGCCCAATCAAATAGGGGCTCTGGTCCTGAAGAGGAATGCACCAGTTTGGGCAGGGGAGGCCTTGTTTGCATCAAGCATCCCGTGAACGGGGAGCATTCAAATCGCCCGACAGGGGCATAGCGGATGATCGGCGATTCTAATTCGGCGAACGCTATCTGAGCCTTGGTCACCTCAAACGCCGAAAGACACCGGCGAACTCGCGCTGTCAAAATGGATGCAATCAGCGCCCGCTGTCTCTCAAGTCAAACCGAGGGGCGCAATAAGAAGACGAAGGAAGCTATGCAAGTCAGTCACACCAATAAGCTCGAAGGCGGCCGTGGCCACCATTCAATTGGCCGCATCAAGGGGTCCTCCGGCTGGCGCGCCGTCGACGCCCCCGTCGCCGAGGCCGATCGCGTTGCGGCGGTTCGGGCGCTGATCCGCGAAGCCGAAGAATATGATGCGGACGCAATTGTCGGTCTCGATTTTGAGGTCGAGGGCGTCAAACGCACCGACTTTGACGGCGTCTCACTGCAGCGCGTCGCCGCTACCGGCATTGCGGTCAAGTTCGACGAAGCGGCCTGATCGGCGCCGCAGCTCCACCACCTCATGGCTCACGCCCAGTCCGGGGAGATACGTTTGTCCAACCGATATCGACTCCGCAACTCCAGTCCGTCAGTTCATGACAATGCATCCGCGAACGTCGCGGCTGCGTACAATCAGGCTGGCGCCGATTACGGCGCGTATGCCGATGGTGATCCGACGCACCTGTTTGCCTTTGATGGCCTGCACGCATATGCCGACCGGAGGATCTGGACTCTCATTGAGGGTAAACTGACCGAGCTGCGCGGCACCGGCGCCAGTTCGATTAGCATTCTCGACGCGGGTTGCGGTCCGGGCACATGGCTGCGCCGTATCGTCACGCGCGCCTATCTGCTGGGGTTTACCACTATTAACGCGCGCGGCTTTGACGTCGCTCGGACGCAGGTTCAACGAGCGCGGTTGTTGGCTAGGGATCTTTCCAGAATTTCGGGGGTTAACTTCACATTCGAAGTTGCCGACCTAACGAACGAGCTGCCTGAAGCCGACGCCTCGGTCGACCTCACGCTCTGCCTTTACAGTGTCCTCAATCATCTCCCTGTCGCAAGCCTGCCGAAGATTTCCGCGGAGGTCGCGCGCGTTACCTCAGGCCACTTCATAACGACGGTGCGCTCGGTCGGCAGCACTCCCACTATCCTCGTAGATTCCATTGCGAAGGCGCGTCGCTTCAGACACGACAGCAGCCGAGACCATTGTGAAATCGAGCTCTGCGACGGCCACCATATAGAGCTCGGCCTTCATCTCTTCACCGCATCGGAACTGCAGAGCTACTTTGCTGATCTTCTGGATATCGAGGAAGTGCGTGGCCTCGACCTTTTTCATAATCGCTTCGCGCCTGATCCTCGTTGGAACCCT
>JBEKSH010000611.1:0-3043 GCA_049517235.1 Roseiarcus sp.
CCTCGCGTGAGGACTGGGGGAAGCCCTTGAGCCTGCGATAGAGGTCCATGTAGCGCGCAAAGCCCTCGTCATAGAGCGCTCTTCGCGTTGCGACCGGCTCGAAAATCCGATCGCGGCGCACCAGGGTCGCGGCGGCTTCTCCTATGGACGCGAACACGCCCGTTCCGACGCCAGCCAACATCGCGGCGCCGATAACGCCGGAATCGAGACCGACTTTTCGCTCGATGACGCAGTTCAGAACGTCGGCGCGAATTTGGCACCACACGTCCGAACGCGCGCCGCCGCCGGCATGATGCAGCCACGTCGCTTTGCAGCCTGACGACTTTTCGAGCGCTCCGAATAGGAGTCTTACGGAATAAGCCACGCCTTCGAGCACCGCGCGCGCCATTTCGGGCGGCCCCGTGGAAGCGTCCAGGCCTGAGAATGAAGCGCGCGCCGCGATATCCCAAAGCGGCGCGCGTTCGCCCTGGAGATGGGGAAGGAATGTCGGCGCAGGTCGCGCGGGATCGCTGACCGAGGCGAGCGCTGAAATGTCTTCCGCGCTGCGTCCCAGCAGATCGCCAAGCCAGGCCACCGACGCGCCACCCGCTTGCGTGGGCCCGGCATGGATGGTGATCCCCTGGCAATCGGGAAAAGCAATCACGCCTGGCGTGGGAATCCGTCGTCGCGAGACAATCGCGCCAACCTCGCTCGTGCCGCTCAGATATGCGGCATCTCCATCCTTGACAGCGCCAGCGCCCAGCATGCCTGCCCAGGCGTCCATCGTCGCGGTCACCATCGAAAGGCCCGCTCCGGGCAATCCGCCGCGCACGCGGCCTATCGGCGAAGTGAGGCTCCGAAGCAACGGCAGCCGTTCGGCGGCGCCGGGCACAAGCGCTATCAGCTGGGAAATATAAGCAAGCGAGTGATCGACCACGCCGAACGCGGACATTGGGTCGGCGACCGCTTCGCCGGTCAGCTTGAAAATACAATAGTCCTTGGGCGCCATGACCCATCGAGTCTTACTCCAAATGCCGGGATGCGAGCGCTTGACCCAAATCATTCGGCTCAAAATATGGCTGGCGTCGATCGGGAGGGGCGCGCCCCACCATTTCAGGCGGTCCTCCGTTGCGACAAGGAGATCGAGTTCCCGCGCCTCCTCCGCGCAGCGCCCGTCCTGCCATGTGATGGCGGGCAGCAGCGCTTCGCCATTCTCATCGACAAACACATGCGTGTTGACCTGCGAGCACAGTCCAATGCCGGCGACGGCGCCTTGCGGCAAGTCGCCGGCGAGCGCGTTGAGGCCGGCGAATACGCGCGACGTCCAGTCAGACGGGTCTTGCTCGACGAAACCTGGCGCGGGACGCATCGTGGCGTAAGCGCTCGAAAAATCCTTGCGCGTCCTGCCGGTTGCGTCGAACAGCGCGGCCTTTACCGACGTCGTGCCGACGTCAATGCCGATGAGAAATGGACCGTCCATGCCGCGCATTCTCCCCCACGCGAGAGACTATACAGGGTTGGTTGCGCTTTGTGGCCCCGATGCTAGGCTGGGTCCGGCGGGATCGGGAACACTCAAAGGAGGAGACAGGCGGTGGCGTGGAATGCGAAATCTCGTTGGAGATTGGCGGCGTTGGCAAGCGGCGTCGCCGTCGCCTTGACGGCCTCCCAGGCCCTGGCGGCGGGCAAGATCGCGGTGATTACGCCCTATCTCGCCCAGCCCGGCACGCAGTTCTATGTCGAGGCGTTCCAGGATCAGGCGAAGGCCAATGGTTGGGACGTGAACGTGATCGACACCAAGGGCGACGTCGCCGCCGCCATCAGCCGCATCGAGGATGTGTCCAACCAGAAGGTCGACGCCATTGTCATCAACGTCGATCCGTCTCAAGTCGCGGCCGGTCTGGAAACCGCCAAGAAGGCGGGGGTCCCGGTGTTCGGGATGGACGCGGGCGCCAATCCGCTTCTCGTCACCAATGTCACCAGCAACGGCTACGCGATGGCCGCCGATACGGCCGCCTATGTCGCGAACCGCATCAACGGCAAGGGCGCGGTGGTGATGTTCGTGTTCGACGCCTTTCCCCCCGTCCAGGCCCGAGGCGTGGTCGCAGACGCCATCTTCAAGAACAATCCCGACATCAAAGTGCTCGACCGGGTTACGCCCGACGTGAAGGACGGCGGCATCGCCGACTCGCGCGCGAAGATGGAGGCGATTTTGGCCGCCAATCCGGGCAAGGGCAGTATCGCGGCCGTTTGGGCCGCCTGGGACCAGCCGGCGCTGGGCGCGATGCAAGCGATCGAGGCGGCGGGACGCAGCGGCGAAGGCATCGTGATCACCGGCATCGACGCCAATCCGCAAGCGCGTGAAGCCATCGCCAAGGGCGGCAATTTCGAAGCGTCCATGGCGCAGGATTTCAAAGGCATCGGAGGGACGACAGCGGATGCGGTCAAGCGCTACCTCGCCGGCGAAAAGATCAAACAAAGCGTGATCTATGTGCCGACGAAGCTTATCACGTCGGCGAATGTCAAGGACTGAGAGGCGGACGGCGCGGCGAGCGGCGCGGAGTCCGGCGGACATATGTCGGGGCTAGCCGCCCGCCCCGCGAGCCTTTTGTCGATATCGCATCTGACAAAATCCTACGGCGGCGTCGCGGCGCTCAAGGGCGCTTCGCTGGCGCTTGAAGCTGGCGAAGTGCTGGCGCTGATGGGCGAGAATGGAGCGGGCAAGAGCACGCTGATTAAGATTCTCGCCGGGGCTGTCGCGCCCGATGGGGGGACAATCGCGCTCAATGGCGATCCGGTGACCATCACGAGCCCCCGGGACGCCCATCGACGCGGGTTGCGCTTCATTCATCAGGAATTGAATATCGTTTCGCAGTTGAGCGTTGCGGAAAATATCTTTCTCGGCCGTCCTTATCCGACACGCCTCGGCGGTCTGGTCGACTGGCGCAAGCTTCATGCTCTTGCGCGCGCGGCGCTCGATGGCCTTGGCGTCACCGAGGTGGCGGCGGAGGCGATCGTCGCGCGCCTGCCAGTCGGCGACCGCATGCTCGTCAAGATCGCCGCCGCC
>JBEKSH010000612.1:0-3040 GCA_049517235.1 Roseiarcus sp.
CGCGCGTCCTTCGGGCGTCGGACCGTTTCGCCGTCATGCCTCTTGTTTCGCCTTTTCGCGGCGCGCCGCCATGTCCGCGAGCTTTTTCAGCAGCTGCTCGTACGCATGCTCATCCGCTGGCGCGGTTGTCGGCGGCAGCCTTGCAAAACCGTGATAGCGATCGAGGCGATCAAGGATTTTCAGGATGCGATCGACGGCGGCCAATTCGCCGTCATTGGCTTTTTCGATCAGCCTGCCCATCATCGCTTCGAGGCGCGTGATTTGTAGCTTGGCGTATTCCCGCGCAGGCCGGATCGAAATCGCCTTCAGCTCGGCGCGCAGAATTCTTTCGACGCGCGCCCGCGTATGATTCCGGGCGTCGGCGATGTTGTCGACGCTACGGCCGGACGTGAGCAGGTCCAGCGCCCGCGGACCCACCGCCACAGGCGCGCGTTCGCCGGCGCTGCGCGAATTCGCTGCGGGCGCCATTTGCTTTCCAGTTCTTTGGGGGATTTTCGATCGAAGCCACGCCGTGGCGGGCAAATCGGTCGAAGGGGCGAGGCGGCGTTTCAAACGCGCCATTTCCAATGTGTCAGATTATGCCCGCCCCGGCGTAATCAGGCAATGTTTTGTTTGTCGGCGATTTGCGGAAATCATAAATTATTGTTTGTAATCAATATATTATGTTGGAATATTTTTTGAAATGGACCTACGGCCTGCCGCCCTCGGCGAAGCCGAGTTCGGCGACGGTCCAGATCAAGACGGCCAGCGCGACCGCATCGAAGGCCAATGTCAACCAAGGCGGCATCGTCCCTTCGGAGCGGGGCTGGTACCAATTGGCCGCCGCCGCGAGAAACAGCGAAAACGGCGCGAGACCCGCCAGAGCCGGCGGTCTGCCGCGATCGGCGAAACGCTTTGCGCTGACAAAATATTCCGCGACCGCGCAAAGCAGCAGCGCGAAGGCGTAGACGATCAGGTAGGCGTAGGTCGCGATGACGCCGAGGTCGACGAGTCCCTCGCGCGACAGGTCGCGCGCCTGGCGCGGCGCGATGACGAGCCAAACGAAAGTCATCGCCAGCGCGATCGCGACCGGCGGCCAGCTGGCGAGGCGCCACTCGCGCCGATCGATGGCGCCCTCGTCCTGACGGTAGAGAAACCGAAATCGCTCGCCGCGCGACATTTGGCTCATCAATCTCTCAGCAATTCGTTGATGCCGGTCTTGGCGCGGGTTTGCGCGTCGACCGTCTTGACGATGACCGCGCAATAGAGCGAGGGGCCCGGCGAGCCGTCGGGAAACGGCTTGCCCGGCAACGAGCCGGAGACGACGACCGAATAGGGCGGCACATAGCCGAAATGGATCTTGCCGGTGGCGCGATCGACGATCTTGGTCGAGGCCGAAATGAACACACCCATCGACACCACCGAGCCTTCGCCGACGATGACGCCCTCGACCACTTCGGAGCGGGCGCCAATGAAGCAATTGTCCTCGATGATCGTCGGATTGGCCTGCAGCGGCTCAAGCACGCCGCCGATGCCCACTCCGCCGGACAAATGCACGTTCTTGCCGATCTGCGCGCAGGAGCCGACGGTTACCCAAGTGTCGACCATCGTGTTGGCGTCGACATAGGCGCCGAGGTTGACGAAGGAGGGCATCAGCACGACGCCGGGCGCGATATAGGCGGAGTGGCGCACGACGCAGTTCGGCACGGCGCGAAAGCCCGATTTGGCGAAGGCGGCGGCGTCCCAGCCCGCGAATTTCGAGGGGACCTTGTCCCACCAGCTCGCGTGCGAATTCGGGCCGCCGGGACCGCCGGAAATCAACGTATTTTCGTTGAGGCGGAATGACAGCAGCGCCGCCTTCTTCAACCATTGATTGACCTTCCACGAGCCCTGCCCGTGCGCGCCAGGAATTTTCTCGGCGACGCGCGCCTGCCCACTGTCGAGCAGGTTCAAGGCGGTCGCCACGGCCTCGCGAACATCGCCCGATGTTTGCGGCGTGATCGTCGCGCGGTCCTCGAAGGCTTGCTCGATGATCGTTTGCAGGCGCTGATGCGGCATGGGCGGTTCCGGTCTGATGGCGGCGCGAGGTTTCTTCGCCCGAAGGCTTCTTGTCAATGGCGCCGCGTCAGGCGCGGTCCTTGAAGAAAAGGCGAGCGCCAACGCCCGCGCGTCACCGCACCAGCACATTCCTGAACTGCCACGGGTCCGACCGGTCGATATCCTCCGGGAAGAACCCCGGCCGGTCCGTCAGCGGCGTCCAGTCGGTATAGGCGCCGATCACCGGGCCGAGATACGGCGTCTGGATTTCGAGGCAACGGCGGAAGTCCATTTCATCGGCCTCGACAATGCCGGCCCGCGGGTTCTCGAGCGCCCAGACCATCCCGGCGAGCACCGCCGAAGTCACCTGCATGCCGGTGGCGTTCTGGTACGGCGCAATCCCCCGCGCCTCTTCGACCGAAAGCTGCGAGCCATACCAATAGGCGTTGCGCTTGTGGCCGAACAGCAGAACGCCGAGTTCGTCGACGCCGTCGACAATCTCCGCTTCGCCGAGGATGTGATTGTCCTTCTGCAACACGCCGGCGCGGCCGAACATTTCGTGCAAGGACAGAACCGCGTCGTTGCACGGATGATAGGCGTAGTGGCAGGTCGGCCGATAGATCACTGCGCCTTGTGCGTCGCGCAGCGTATAATAGTCGGCGATCGAGATCGCCTCGTTATGCGTGACGAGAAAGCCGTATTGCGCCTGCGCCGTCGGGGTCCACGAACGAACGCGCGTATTGGCGCCCGGCTGGTTCAGATAGATGGCGGCGCCGCAGCCGGACTTGTGAAAGCCTGCATTGTCGGGCGCCCATTTCTCATGCGTTCCCCAGCCGAGTTCGGCGGGCTGCATGCCCTCGGACAGGAATCCCTCGACCGACCAGGTGTTGACGAAAACGTTCAGCGGCTTGGGGGTCTTGGCGCGCTGCGTGTCGCGCTCGGCGATGTGGACGCCTTTCACGCCTAGACGATGGGCGAGCTTGCCCCATTCGTCGCGCGTTGCGGGCTCAGGCGTCGTATCGCC
>JBEKSH010000613.1:0-3032 GCA_049517235.1 Roseiarcus sp.
ACATGATGGACGCGATGAACCCGCAGACCTTCGATTCCGACGTCGCGTCGATCGAGCCGGGCGGCTATCTCCTGTACGATTCCGCGCGGCCGCTTCCGGCGGGAAAGCTGCGCGACGATATCGTCGTGCTCGCCATGCCGCTGACCGATATTTGCACGCGCGAATACGCCGAGCCGAGGCAACGCCAGCTGCTCAAGAACATCGTCTATATCGGCGCGCTCGCCGCCCTGCTGGATATCGACGTCGGCGTGGTGGAGAAGCTGATCGGCGAGCAATTCAAGGGCAAGGACCGTTTGATCGCGGCGAACCTTCGCGCCCTGCGCATCGGCCATGACGACGCCAAATCCCGCTTCGCCTGCCCGCTCGGCATTCGCGTGGCGCGCAGCGACGCGGTCGGCGACCGCATCCTGGCGGACGGCAATTTTGCGGCGGGGCTTGGCGCGGTCTACGGCGGCGCCACGGTCTGCGCGTGGTACCCGATCACCCCGTCGACTTCGCTGGTCGAGGCGTTCGAGAAGAATTGCGCGCGGCTGCGGGTCGATCGGTCGACCGGCGAGAAGCGCTATGCGATCGTCCAGGCCGAGGACGAGATCGCCGCGATCGGCATGGTCGTCGGCGCCGGCTGGAACGGCGCGCGCGCCTTCACCGCGACCTCCGGGCCGGGCATATCGCTGATGCAGGAATTTCTCGGCCTCGCCTATTTCGCCGAGATTCCCGCCGTCGTATTCGACGTGCAGCGCGGCGGCCCGTCGACCGGCATGCCGACGCGCACCCAGCAGTCGGACGTGCTCGCCTGCGCCTTCGCCTCGCACGGCGACACCAAACATGTGCTGCTGCTCCCCGACGGCCCCGGCGAGGCGTTCGAATTCGGCGCGCGCGCCTTCGATCTGGCCGAGCGGCTGCAGACGCCGGTTCTCGTCCTGCTCGATCTCGACATCGGCATGAACGCGCATCTCACCGCGCCGTTCCGCTGGAACGATTCGCGCAAGTTCGACCGCGGCAAGGTGATGTCGTCGGCCGATCTTGAAGCGGGCCGCGAATTCGGCCGCTACCTCGACGTCGACGGCGACGGAATTTCCTGGCGCACCATTCCCGGGACCCACCCGACGCGCGGCGCCTATTTCACGCGCGGCACCAGTCGGGATCGCTACGCCCGCTACACCGAGGAGGGCGGCCCCTATGTCGACAATATGGAGCGGCTGCTGCGCAAGTTCGACACCGCGCGCAAGCTGCTGCCGCGCGCCGAGCTGCGCAAGGCCGGCCAGCCGACGCGCGTCGGGGTGATCCATTACGGCTCGACCGCGGCGGCGATGGACGAGGCCACGCAGCTTCTGGCGGCCGACGGCGTGCATGTCGACGCGTTGCGCCTGCGCGCCTTTCCCTTCGGACCGGAGGTCGGGCAATTCATCGCCGCGCACGAACAGGTTTTCGTCGTCGAGCAGAACCGCGACGCGCAGATGCGCACGCTGCTGATGACGGACCTGGGGATCGATCCCGCGCAACTGGTGGCGATCCTGCACTATGATGGAACGCCGATCACCGCCCGCTTCATCCGCCGCGAAATCGCCGCCCGCGCGTCCGCCTTCGCGGCGCCGCTGACCAAAGAGAAGGTATCGTGAGCTATCTGGCCAAACCGAAATTCCAGCGCTCCGACCTTCCGGTCAACGCGCTCGGCCTCACCCATCGCGACTACGAAGGGGCGATTTCGACGCTGTGCGCCGGCTGCGGCCATGATTCGATCAGCGCGGCGATCATCCGCGCCTGCTTCGAACTCAGCCTGCCGCCCCATCGCATCGCCAAGCTCAGCGGCATCGGCTGCTCCTCGAAGACGCCGACTTATATGCTCGGCCAAAGCCACGGCTTCAATTCGGTGCATGGCCGCATGCCGTCCGTGCTCACCGGCGCAAGTCTGGCCAACCGCGAATTGACCTATCTTGGAATCTCCGGCGACGGCGACACCGCCTCGATCGGCCTCGGGCAATTCGCCCATGCGATGCGCCGCGGCGTCGACATGGTCTATATCGTCGAGAACAACGGGGTCTACGGCCTGACCAAGGGACAATTCTCGGCGACCTCCGACCGCGGCTCGAAGAGCAAGAAGGGCGTCGAAAACCCGGATTCGCCGATCGACCTCGCAGCACTGGCGGTGCAGCTCGGCGCGACCTTCGTCGCGCGCGGCTTTTCCGGCGACAAGAACCAGCTCGTCCCGCTGATCAAGGCGGCGTTCGAGCATCGCGGCGCGGCGTTCATCGACGTGATCTCGCCCTGCGTCGCCTTCAACAACCACGAAGGTTCGACGAGAAGCTTCGATTATGTCCGCGCGCACAATTCCGCGCTGAATTCCCTCGATTTCATCAGCGGCCGGGCGCCGATCGAGATCGACACCCCCGCCGGGCGCAGCCAGACCGTCACGCTGCACGACGGCACGGCGATCCGCCTGCACAAGCTCGCCGACGACCACGATTGCCGCGACCGCTCCGTCGCGCTCGCGGCGCTCGAACACCGCCGCGCCAAGGGCGAGATCGTCACCGGCCTGATCTACCTCAACGAGGAGGCGGTCCATCTGCACCAGCGTCTGAACCTGACCGCGACACCGCTCAACGCCCTGGCCGAACCCGACCTCTGCCCGGGCTCGAAGGCGCTGGAGGCGATCAACGCGGGGTTGAGGTAGGGCGCGGGGGGGGGGGCGCGGTATCCGGGCGCAAACGCCACAAAGGCCGCTCGGTGATCGCGGCAGCGCGACGCGCGTTTCTCATTGAATGACAACCCGAACGCCGTCGCGAGGGATCGCAGGGGGAGCCAGGATCACCGGCATGATCCGCGACCTCGAAAGTCACGCTCAGGCCATGTGTCGCGATCTAGTGGATGAAATCAAACGCTTGGTACCCGCGCGTTGGATGACTGGACTCGACCGATACTGTTGAAAAATTCGAATTTTCGCGCTGATCACAATTCTCGAGGCCGCGGACGGCCTTCAAGAAAAAAAGCACACGGATTCGGCAGAGAGGGTGGCTTTTCAGCGTGCGGCCATT
>JBEKSH010000614.1:0-3032 GCA_049517235.1 Roseiarcus sp.
TGATCGGCGGCGCCAAGGTCGGCTACTCGCAACGCGGCGGCGGCCTCAAGCCGATCGACATCACCGTGGCGCCGCCGCGCAGCGCGCTGTCTCTCAACGAGCGCATCCTGTCGACGCCACTGCCCGCCGGCGGCACGGCGCGTCAAGGCGCCAATGTCGAATTGGGCGACGTCGTGAGCCTGAAGCAGGAACGCGCCTCCTTCCCGATCTTCCGCCATAACGGCCGGTTCGCGGAAATGGTCAGCGCCGAGGTCGCCGGGCGGTTCGAGGCACCGATCTATGGGATGCTCGCGGTCGAAGACAAGCTCGCCGATATGGACTGGGGCGCGGCGGGCCCGCCGCAAATCAGCTATCACGGACAGCCGGCGAACGACGCCGAACCGACCCTGCTGTGGGACGGCGAATGGGAGGTCACCTATGTCACGTTCCGCGACATGGGCGCGGCCTT
The DNA here is from genome assembly GCA_049517235.1 of Roseiarcus sp. GTDB lineage: Bacteria > Pseudomonadota > Alphaproteobacteria > Rhizobiales > Beijerinckiaceae > Roseiarcus. The sequence continues at coordinate 449 of JBEKSH010000614.1, forward strand.
CATGGTGGCGCTGCTCGGCATCTACCTGCTGGTCGTCGCGCAATTCGGCTCGTTCCGCCTGCCGCTCGTCATCCTGATCCCGGTGCCGCTGACGCTGATCGGCATCATGGCCGGCCACTGGCTGCTGGGAGCGGCGTTCACGGCGACCTCGATGATCGGCTTCATCGCGCTTGCCGGCATCATCGTGCGCAACTCGATCCTGCTGGTCGATTTCATCCGCCGCCGTCAGGCCGCCGGCGCGCCGCTGAGGAGCGCGCTGATCGAAGCGGGCGCGACCCGCTTCAAGCCGATCTTTCTCACCGCGGCGGCGGCGATGATCGGCGCGGCGTTCATTCTCGCCGACCCGATCTTCCAGGGCCTCGCCATCTCGCTCGTCTTCGGCCTCGCCTCGTCGACGGCGCTCACCTTGCTCGTCATCCCGGCGATCTATGTCTGGCTGAGAGACGACGAACCTCCCGCCAAGGCGAGAGGCTGAACCGGCAATCACCCCCAGAAAAAAGAAGGCAGGAGACGACCATGAAGCCGACGGATTGGCCCGCGATGACCAGGGCGGTGAGCGCCGAGCTGAGGAATCTGCGCGGCGGCGCGCCCGAAGTGATGAAGGAATTTTCGGCGATCGCCCAGGCGGCGCTCGCTCCCAACGCGCTCGATGTCAAGACGAAGGAACTGATCGCGCTCGGCATCGCGGTCGCGGTGCGCTGCGACGACTGCATCGCCTTCCATGTCAAGGCCGCGTTGGAGCGGGGCGCCTCAAGGGCGGAGGTTTTGGAGACGCTCGGCATGGCGATCTACATGGGCGCGGGGCCGGCCGCGATGTACGCCAGCCACGCGCTCGAAGCGTTCACCCAGTTCGAGGCGGCCAAGGCCGAGGGGAGGTGATGTCGCCCTGATCGGAGCGACGGCCTGGCGACGGCGGCGACTTTCGTCGAGACGCCACTCGCAGAATCTCGGCCCGCGTCGTCAAATTGTCGGGACTTGGACAATTCGAAAGGATTGTCCGCCCGTCCCGATGGCGCGGTCGCCGATCGCCATGCGCGAAGCCGCCGCGATATCTGGCCGAAGCCGGCATATTGTGTTAGGTCTTGCTTGGGCGTCCGCTCACGGCCCTCCGACCCTGGCTTTTTCAGGAGCTTCCATGCGCTCGATTTCGGTCATCGCTCTGTTGTTGGGGCTCACGCTGTCGGGCGCGGCTGACGCCCAGGGGTTCAGAGCGGCTTGCCATGTCAACGCTCTATGCCCCGGCGTCGCGAGAGGCGGCGGCAGAATCATGAATTGCCTGAGAACCCATAAGGCGGGATTGTCCCAGCAGTGCCTCGCGGCGATCGGCCGATCGGTCCTCAATCGGCGCGGCGGGGGGCAGACCGGACCGGGGTCCACGCAAGGCGAGGGTCCGGGCGGCCAGAATGGCGGCGGCCAAGACGATGGCGGCGGCGGCGATCAGGGCGGCGGCCAAGGCCAAGAGCCCGAGTGACGCTCTGAGCCTGACGGACAGAATCTGGCAAGCGCGCGGCCGGACCGCTCATCGCCTGCGCCGGCGCGCATTGGCCATCGCCGCGGCCCGCAGCGCCGTCATGCTATCGACCACCTCGGCGTATTCGCCGTGCATATTGGCGAGCGACAGGGCATGGACGTCCGCCGCCGGCCACAGGCGCCCGGACAGATCCTGCTTTTCGACCGCCCAGCAGGCGTCGGCGACGACGAAAATTCGATAACCGAGATTGCCGCCGTGACGGACGGTGGCCTCGACGGAATTGTTGGTCGTTACGCCGCAAACGACCAGAGTCGTCGCGCCGATTTCGTCGAGCGCCTCTTCGAGCGCTGTCCCGACAAAGGCGCTGTTGGCCGATTTGCCGATGACCGTCTCGTGCGCCAGCGGTCGCGCCGTCGGCTTGAAGCCGTGTCCCGGGGAATTCGGGCGATAGGGCGAGCCCGGCTCCGTCGAATCGTGGCGGATATGAATGACCGGCAGAGCCTCGGCGCGCCAGGCCGCCAGAAGCTCGGCGATGACCGCTTCCGCGCCCGGATTGTTGCGCGGGCCCCATCGCGGATCGTCGATCGCGTCTTGAACGTCGATGATGATAAGCGCGGCGTCGCATGGCAGTCGCATGACGCTTGCCTTTCAGCGCGGCGCGAGAACCCAATAGTCGAGGTCGAGAACGACGGCGGGGTGGTAACCCTCACCCTCGCGCAGCGGGAAATCGGCGCAGGGCCGGTTTTTCGTGGCGACCGTGCGCACGCGCAAGGCGCCGACGTCGTCGCGCGCCGGCATGGCGGCGCGCTCGACAATTTCGCTCCAGGCGAAGACGGTGTCGCCGGCGAACAGCGGCGCGACGTGACGCCCGCCGTTGATCGCCGCGATATGGAAGGCGTTGGCCAGCCCGTTGAAGCTCAGCGCGCGCGCCAGCGAAATGACATGGCCGCCGTAGACGAGCCGGCGCCCGAACCGGCCCTGGCCTTCGCTGAATTGGTTGAAGTGAACCTTGGCGTTGTTCTGGAACAGGCGCGTCGCGATCTGATGCTCGGCTTCCTCAACGGTCATGCCGTCGACATGGTCGATTTTCTCTCCCACCGCGTAATCGCCCCA
>JBEKSH010000615.1:0-3030 GCA_049517235.1 Roseiarcus sp.
CGACGGCGAGCCAGGTCTTGCCGGTGCCCGCCGGCCCTTCGGCGAACACGAGTTCGTGCTGGTTGAGCGCGGACAGGTAGAGATCCTGCGCGACGTTGCGCGCGCGCACGACGCCTTTCCGCCGCGTCTTGATCTGGCGGAATAGCGATTTGGCGCCGTCCAGATCGCTGGGAAACAGACTGCCCTGCAGCGCGACTTCGGCGATGGCGCCTTCCACGTCGCCAAGGCCGGCGGCTTGCCCAAGTTTGGCGCGGGCGTAAAGCATCTCGAGAACCCGCCGCGCGTTTTCGCAGGCTTCCTTCGGACCCTTGATGATGATCTGATTGCCGTTGGCGTTGGCGACGACGCCAAGGCGCCGCTCGATCTTCGCAATATTCTGATCGTAATGGCCAAAGACGATCGAGACCAGCCCGTTGTCATCGAAAGCAAGCGTGATTTCGGAAGGCTTGGCGTCTCGCGCCGCCGCGCTGTCGGGTCCAATGGCGGAAATCCTCGAAACCGTTCGGTCCGGCGCTCTCAATCTGGCATCTCCTGAAGCCTGGAAAATTTCAATTCACGCATTTTCTTCATGCGACGCGGCGTCCACTTTACTTGGCCGCGCGCCATTCACCTGATTCCGCGCAAATTATGTGACGCGGGCGTGACAAGCCGCCCGCGCAGGGAATTGGACCCAACGCCGATGATTTCGACATCGGCGAGCGCGCCGATCAACGACGGCTCGCCGCTGACATAGACGGATTGCAGATAGGGCGTGCGGCCGATCATCTGGCCTGCGTGCCGCCCGGGCTTTTCGAACAGGACCGGCATCGTTCGCCCGACGGCGCCGCGGTTGAAGGCCTGTCGCTGGCCTTCGAGCAATTGTTGCAATTTCGCCAGCCTGGCGGATTTCGTCGGCTCGTCGATCTGGTTCTTCTGTTCGGCGCTCGGCGTCCCCGGCCTTGGCGAATATTTGAAGGCGTACGAGGAAGCAAAGCCGACCGCGCGAATGAGATCAAGCGTTTCCCGGAATTCGGCGTCGCTCTCGCCGGGATAGCCGACGATGAAATCGGAGGAAAGCGCGATGTCCGGCCTGGCGGCGCGGACCCGTTCGATGACGTCCGTATAGTCGCGCGCCCGATGACCCCGGTTCATCGCCGCCAGAACCCGATCCGAGCCCGACTGGATCGGAAGATGCAGATAGGGTGCAAGCGAAGAATTGTCCCGATGCGCGAGAACCAGCGCCTCGCTCATGTCGTTCGGGTGCGACGTCGTGTAGCGAACGCGCAGGACGCCGGGGAGTGCGGCGGCCGCGCGCAGCAGGTCGGCAAGATCGAACGGACGTCCCTCCGCATCCTGGCCATGGTAGGCGTTGACGTTCTGGCCGATCAGCGTCACTTCGCGCACCCCGGCGTCCGCCAGGCGGGCGATCTCCGCGATCACCTTGGCGACGGCGCGCGAATTTTCAGCGCCCCGCGTGTAGGGAACGACGCAGAACGAACAGAATTTGTCGCAACCTTCCTGGACCGTGACAAAGGCGCTGACGCCGCGCGCGCGGATTGTCGCGGGCGCGGGAGGAGGCAGGTGGTCGAACTTGTCCTCGACGGGAAACGCGGTGTCGACGACGCCGGCGCGCAGGCCGGCCGCGTGCAACAATTGCGGCAGACGGTGATAATTCTGCGGCCCGACGACGAGATCGACTGCCGACTGGCGGCGCACGATTTCGGCTCCCTCCGCCTGAGCGACGCAGCCAGCCACGACGATCGTCGTGGCGAGCCCGGCGATCTCACGTTGTTCCTTGATTTCGCGAATCTTGCCGAGCTCCGAATAGATTTTTTCCGAGGCGCGCTCCCTGATGTGACAGGTGTTCAGCACGACGAGCTCGGCATCTTCGATTTTCGCGGCCTCCTGGTAACCTTCGTGGGCGGCCACGTCGGCGATGCGATGCGAGTCGTAGGCATTCATCTGGCATCCGAAGGACTTTACGAAGACGCGCTTGACTCGACCGGTCAGCCGCGGTGCCGCGCCCGAATCGTCTGGAACAGGCGCCCCGATCAACTCCTCTCGGGCGCGAGAAATAACTGCGGACAAAATTGCTCCTTGTGAAACCGTATGCGCTTTCTACGACTTTTTGACGCTGACGAAAATAGCCGGCTCCGACAGGGCCTGCTGGCGCGCCTGGCGCGCCAGGGCCCGCACGACGCCTTCTGTGCGTCGCGCCACCTCCTTTCGGTCGGAATCATGGAAGAACGGGATCGGCGCGCCGCAATAGATATCGCAATCGATCCACCCGGCGCGCAGCAAGCGCCAGAAATGACTGAAGAATCGCATGTCGCCATACCAGGCGACGAGCGGTCGCTCCGACCGCCCCAACGGGAGCCCCATGCGACGGGAATAGGCGATGAAAATCGGCTGCACGATTGCTTGCCGGGAGGCGTCGGCGTCGAGCGTTTGCCGAACCGCTTCGAAATGAGAGGAGCGGAACGGCAAAAGCCTGTTGGCGTCGCCGGTGGTCGATTCGGCAAACAGGATCACCGCCGCGCCCATCCGCATCCGGCGGGCGATTTCCGCGTTTACCGCCGGGATACACCGCCGCCGGCTCCGATCGACGAAAACGACGCCCTGAAGACTGAGGACCGCGCGCGCCAGCCAGCGGACCCCGACTTCCTTTTTCGCGAGAAACTCGGCGGGGCGCATCGACCCGAGAATGCAAATATCCATCCAAGATATGTGATTGGAGACGACGAGTTGCGGACGCGCCGATGCGGCCTGTCCATGCACCCGGACGCGCACCCCGAGCGCCGCGCACACCGCCCGATGGAACAGGACCGGCAATCCTTCGCCGGTCTTCCAGCCTCCTCGCAAGGCGATCCATCGGAAGGGGCCACCGATCAGCAGAACCGCTCCCGCGGCCAGAAACACCAGCGCGACCCGCACAACCGTCATGGCGCGAAGCTCAGGGATGCAAGGCGGCGCGGCAAGGTCGCCATCCGCAAGAGGGGGATTTTTCGCATCGGCCGAATAAATCTGTCTCCGCTGTTGGCCGTGACGAAT
>JBEKSH010000616.1:0-3026 GCA_049517235.1 Roseiarcus sp.
GACCTGCGTCCAGGATATTTTCGATCGCGCGCCGCGGCAGTCGCCGCGCTTGGTCACGAAATTGTAGATGCCGCCCCGCCCCTCGGAATCGCCGGGGTACCAGTTCTGCACCGTCGAATATTTGATCTCGGAATCGTCGAGCGCGACGAGTTCGACCACCGCCGCGTGAAGCTGGTTCTCATCGCGCTTGGGCGCGGTGCAACCCTCGAGATAGCTGACATAGGCGCCCTTGTCGGCGATGATCAGCGTGCGCTCGAACTGGCCGGTGTTCTTCTCGTTGATGCGAAAATAGGTCGAAAGCTCCATCGGGCAGCGCACGCCGGGCGGCACATAGACGAACGAGCCGTCGGAGAACACCGCCGAATTGAGCGTCGCGAAGAAATTGTCGGTCGAAGGCACGACGGAGCCGAGATACTTCTTCACCAGCTCGGGGTGGTTGTGGACCGCCTCGGAGAACGAGCAGAAAATCACCCCGACCTTGGCGAGCTCGGCCTTGAAGGTCGTCGCCACCGAGACCGAGTCGAACACCGCGTCGACCGCCACCCTCGGCCGCTCGACGCCGGCAAGCACTTCCTGCTCGATCAGCGGAATGCCGAGCTTGGCGTAAGTGCGCAGCAGCTCGGGATCGACTTCGTCGAGCGACTTCGGCCCCGGCGTCGATTTCGGCGCCGAGAAATAATAGAGGTCCTGGTAGTCGATCGGCGGATAATCGACGCGCGCCCATTTGGGCTCGTCCATCGTCAGCCAGCGGCGATAGGCCTCCAGCCGCCATTGGGTCAGCCAGTCGGGCTCGCCCTTCTTGGCCGAAATGAACCGGACAATGTCCTCGTTGAGGCCCTTGGGGGCCTTGTCGGACTGAATATCGGTGACGAAGCCATATTTGTACTGGCTGACGTCGATCGAACGGACTCTGTCGACAGTCTCCTGGACAGCCGCCATCGGGACTTCTCCTCGCCTTGGCGGTTTCAAGGACCGCCGGTGGGGGTCAAAACTTGAGGGCTCTAAAGTCAGGCCTCGGGCTTATGGCATACCGCCTCTATATTATGTCCGTTGAGGTCAATTACAAACGCCCCGTAATAGTTCGGATGGTAGTCGGAGCGCAAGCCCGGCGCGCCGTTGTCCTTGGCGCCCGCCTTCAGCGCCGCCGCGTGGAAGGCGCGCACCTCCTCGCGGTTGCGTGCGGCGAAGGCCAGGTGCAAATGGCCAGGCGACTTGCCGCCCCCGCCGAACCAGAACTGCGGGCGCCCGCCGCGCCCGAGCCCGACCTGATCGCCGAACTCCATCGCCACGCTGATCCCGAGCGGCGCGAGGGCCGCGACATAGAACGCCCGGCTGGCGGGAACGTCGGCGACGGCAAACCCGATATGGTCGAACATTTCTGCACCTCCAACATTCACGGCGACAAGCAAGCAGGTCTTTGGAGCGTCATGCCGCGCTCCTGCCCCGCCTGATCCGCGCCACGATCTGCGCGAACGCCTCGCCAAAATGCGCGACATCCGCCTCGTTTGACGACCAGCCGAGGCTCAGCCTTATCGCCCCGGCGGCGAGTTCGGGATCGACCCGCATCGCCTCCAGCACATGCGAGCGCGCGACCTTGCCCGACGAACAGGCCGCACCGGACGAGACGGCGACCCCGGCCAAATCCAGCGCGATGACCAGGGTCTCCGCGCCGATTCCGGGCGCGGAAAAGCACAGCGTGTTGGGCAGGCGCGGAGCGGAAGCGCCGAAAATGACCGCATCCGGCGCGACGGCGGCGATATGCGCGGCGAGAGCCTCGCGCAATTTCACCAGCCGCGTCGCCTCGCCCGCGACCTCAGCCATCGCCACCAGCGCCGCCGCGCCGAAGCCGGCGATCGCCGCGACATTCTCCGTGCCCGCCCGCAGACCGCGCTCCTGCCCGCCGCCGCGCAACAGCGGCTCGGCGACGCTCATCTGCGGCGATGCCGCGACCAGCGCCCCCGCGCCCTTCGGCCCGCCGAATTTATGCGCCGACAGCACGAGGAAGTCGGCGCCAAGTTCGCCCGCCTTGACGGGCGCGCGCCCCGCCAATTGCACGGCGTCGCAAACGACGACGCCGCCCGCCGCATGAACCAGCGCCGCCGCCTCGGCGATGGGCTGGATGACCCCGGTCTCGTTATTGGCGCCCTGCAGCGCAAGCATGACCGGACCTTCGCCGCCTCGTGCGATCATCCGCGCCAGAGCGTCGAGATCGATCCGGCCGTCGCCGCGCAAAGGCGCGCGCTCGACGGCCGAAGGCGCGAAACGATGGCCGTTCAGCACGCAGGAATGCTCGCCCGCCGAGGCGATCAGTCTTGCCGGCGGCGCCCGGCCGCGCGTCGCGATGGCGGGCGTAAGCGCCAGATTGGCCGCCTCGGTGCCGCTCGCGGTGAAGGTGACGCCTTGCGGCGAAACGCCCGCCAGTTCGGCGACGGCGGCGCGCGCCCGCTCCACGACCGCGCGCGCCGCGCGGCCTTCCGCGTGAATCGAAGAGGGATTGCCGGCAAGGTCGAGCGCCGCCCGGCACGCCTCCCGCGCGTCCGGGCGCAACGGCGCCGTCGCGTTAAAATCGAGATAGCTGCGCCTCGCCTGCTTCAAAACGCCCGCCGCAATATTATATGTGCGCGAGGAAAAGCTGATCGCCGTGGGTCGATTACCGGGGCGAAACGCCATTCGCATGGCGTTTTGGTCTTGTATTCGTCGTGGCGAACCGTGCTAGAACGCGCATTCCGCGCCGTTCCCGCCGCAATTTCCAACGCGCGCTTCGCCCTCTCGCCGCACAGTGCTGCCGGCTGCCGGAGCCGTTCCGATGGAAGATGTGCGGCGCGGGCGCCGGGATGTCAAGGGCGCGACAGGAAGCCAAAGTCCTGCGCGGCGCGGCGCTCGGCGAAACAATCTGGAGGCGAAATGCCTGAAGTGATTTTCAACGGCCCGGCCGGTCGACTCGAAGGCCGTTTTCATCCCGCCAAGCAGCGCGGCGCGCCGATCGCCATCGTGCTGCACCCGCATCCGCAATTCGGCGGGACGAT
>JBEKSH010000617.1:0-3024 GCA_049517235.1 Roseiarcus sp.
ATTGCTCGCAATCCAGGTCATTGTAAAATTTACGTACGGAACACCCTGGCACGCGATATTCGTCGTCCACTCTGTACCGTATGACGTGCCATGTACTATGTGGAAACATCGGGTGTCCATATGAAAATTGCCGGTGTCTCCAGGGCCAATACCGCCGACCTGATGCGCGCCGTCTATTGTTACGTCGGTAATGCTACGACACGAATTATTGATTATTGCAAGTTTTGGAGCGTAGGGGGAAAGCACCGGGGAAGGTGGAGGGGCGCTGGGAGCGACCGCGACGGGGGGCGCGGGTTCTGTGGGGCCGAGCGCGCCGGCGTCGACCGCAGTGATGCGCAGTGAGCCCTTGCCCGCTTCGTTGAAGTCCGCGCCCCACAGAAAGCCGGGGCCGCCGCCCAAGCTATAGACGGGGAGGCCGAGGCGGGCGGACCTACGCGCGTCGCCGATGAAGTCGGCGAGCAATCCGCGATGAATTTGCTCGCCATGGCGCAGAGCGTCCAACGTCGCTTCGTCAAGGGGCGTCAGCGTTACGGCGCCCCAAGTGGCCAGGATTGCGTGCGGGACGTCGGGGCGGGGGTCTGCGTTGAGAATTTGCACCGCCTGCCCGAATCCTTGCGAGAGGCGGTGGATTTCGTTGTCAACGTCGCCGGGGGCGAAAAAGGCTGGAATAACCGCCTCGGTTATGAACACCGCCTTATTGGCGCCAGAGTGCAGGATCGTGACCCAACTGGTGTAGGGGCCGAACTTGCCCGACTGAGGGCGATGGTATGCGCACCAAGTGAACCCGGAAAAGTCTTGGCTCGGCCGACAGGCGTAAGCCTTGTAGGCGGCGCTATCGGGATAAACGGCCCCGCCTAGGGCAAGGCCATCAACTATGAAATCGCGATTGGCCGACCGTTCCTGTGAGTGCGCCGAAGGAATTAGGCAACAGAGAAAAATCGCCGCCGCGACCAACAGGAACCGGCATCGCTCGCGAACGCTTGACATCACTGCCACTCGGAATCGACCGCGTGCTTTCCGCCGCATTTGCACAAAAGATATCAGACCAAGAACGGGAGGGTTCCGCGTTGATCTCGGTCAAGTCAGCGCCGTTGCGGCTCATGGCGCGACGGCGCACGGCCGGGGTAACGCGATGACGCAAAGCCGCGACCCGTCCAACCGGGGTCCGATCCGGGGGTTGAACCCATGAAACATCGCTGAGGCCAATGTTTTCCGCGTGCGTTGGCGGCGATTCTGTCCGACTACGCCTTACCGATGTTCAGCGGTCTGGAGGCGCTTCGCACGGTCCGCGAAATCCATCGGCTCGACGTTCCCTTCATCTTCATATCAGGCGTCATCGGCGAAGACGCGGCCATCATGATGATGAAGGCCGGGGCCCAGGATTTCGTGCGCAAAGACAATCTCACCCGTCTTTCCGCCGCGATCGAGCGGGAACTCGGCGCCGCGGAGACGCGCCGCAAGAAACGGCAGTCGGATGAGAGGTTGGAATTTGAGCGGCAATTGCTGCGCCACCTCATGGACGGCATCCCCGACGCTATCTACCTGAAGGACCTGCAACACCGTTACATCCATCTCAATGATGCGGAACGCCTCCGCTTGAACGTCAGTCGCGATGAAGACGTGCGCGGCAAGACGGCGGATGCATTTTTCCCGCCGGAACGCGCCCGCACGCTGCGGGAAGAAGAGAATAAAATATTCGCCACCGGCGAACCGCTCATCGACTGCATTGAACAAGACGTCCAGGCGGACGGCGCGATCCGGTGGCTGTCAACCACCCGGGCGTCAATCCGCAGCCAGCGCGGTGAACTCATCGGACTTGTCGGGATCTCGCGCGACGTCACGGAAGCCAAGCGCCATGAGCAAATGAAGGATGAATTCGTCGCGACCGTGAGCCACGAGCTGCGCACCCCGCTCACCTCAATCGCCGGCGCGCTCGGCCTTCTGGCCGGCGGCGCCGTCGGCGCCTTGCCTGAGCCGGCGCTGCGCTTGCTCAAGATCGCCCACGCGAACTGCCAACGCCTCGTTCGCCTGGTCAACGACATTCTGGATATCCAGAAGATCGAGACCGGCAATATGGCGTTCGATCTTCGGCCGCTCGAAGTGCGCGCGCTGGTCGAACAGGCGATCGAAGCCAACCGCGGCTTCGCCGACAGTTACGGCGTGCCCGTTCGTCTCGACGATTCGGCGGCGAGCGGCGTGGTGCTCGCGGACGCCGATCGGCTGACCCAGGTCGTCACCAATCTCCTGTCGAACGCCGTCAAGTTCTCGCCGCGCGGCGCAGAAGTGATCGTCACGATCGAAATTCGCGACGCCAGGGTCCGCATTTCCGTTCGCGACCACGGTCCGGGCATCCCCGACGCCTACAAGCACAGCATTTTCGAGAAATTCGTCCAGGTCGACGCGACCAACACGCGCCTCATCGGCGGCACGGGTCTGGGCTTGAACATTGTCAAACAGATTGTCGAGCGGCTCGACGGCGAGATCGATTTCGAGGTCGCGCCCAGCGGCGGCACGGTCTTTCGCCTCGTGCTTGGCGCGCTGGAACACGCGGCTTCGGCCGACGCCGACGACCGACGATCGGCGACCCACATCGCGCTATGAGACCCAGTCCCATGGCCAGCCCAGCATGGCGCCAGATTGCCGCCGCGAACGGGAACAAGATCTGCCAAGCCCCAATCCGTCTGACGATTTCAATATCGATTCCGCTCGCCGCGCTGGCGGTGCAATGGGCGCTCTGGCCCTGGGTCAAGCCTCTTGTCTGGTTTTTCTTCTACCCCGCCGTCTTCCTGAGCGCGCGAATTGGCGGTCTGCGGGGCGCGCTGCCCGCCGCCATCCTCTCGATTGTTCTTGTCTGGTATTTCTTCAGTGAGCCGCAGCTCTCCTGGAGCATGAAGGACCCCAACCTAGGGCCTGTGGACATTCATCGCATAGCGATTATCGATGCGGCGAGGTTGACGATAGCGCGGTAGCTTTCGTCGGTTTTCTCGTATCGTGTTGCGATTCTGCGGAATTCCTTGAGTTTGC
>JBEKSH010000618.1:0-3022 GCA_049517235.1 Roseiarcus sp.
TTGGCCGGCAATGGCAAGCCAGACATCGTATTGCGACCGCGCCGCTTTGATTCCTTTATGACCGGCATGGTTCGCGAAATATTCACGAGCGACGTGCGCACCGACCACTATCATAGGATGACTGTAGCACAGAGTTCCAAAAATTGGAAGAATTGGTCGATGCAGAACTCTGCGTCCCGCGGTGACGCCCCCTACCCGCCCGGCACGGTTCCCGCGGGCAGCGAGCGCACATGCGCGGCGATTGCTCCGGCCGTCGTCAGCCAGATCCGATCCCGATGCGCGGCGATATGCGTCAGCGCGCGGCGCAAATGGCGCAGGCGATGCGGCTGGCCGACGATATAGGGATGCAGCGCGACGCCCATCACCAGCGGCTCGCGCGCGCTCTGCTCCAGCATCTCGTCGAAATGGTCGACGATCATCCCGGCGAAGGCCGCGCCCTCGATCTTGCGCGCGACGATCATCGGAATGTCGTTGATCTCTTGCGGGTAAGGCACCGCCAGTAGCGGGCGGTGGCGGGTGCGCATGAAGATCGGCTGATCGTCCATGCACCAGTCGAGCAGATATTCATAGCCCGCGCGCGACAGCAGGTCGGGCGTGGCGCGGCTTTGCGAAATCCACGGCCCGAGCCAACCCTTGGGCGCCGAGCCTTCGGCGCGCGAAATGACCGCCATGGCCTCGTCGATCAGCGTCGCCTCTTCGGCTTCGCTCAATATGCCCTGCCTTTCGCTGTTGGTGCGGCCGTGCCCGACGAATTCGTCGCCGCGCGCGCGAAAGGCTTCCGCCAGCCCCGGCGCCCCGGCGTAAATATCCGAATTGATCAGCACCGAGGCGGGCGCGCGCAACCCATCCAGCAAATCGATCAGTCGCCACGCGCCGACTCGATTGCCGTAGTCGCGCCAGGCGAAATTCGCCACGTCAGGCTGATGGCCGCTGGGGGCGAGCTCCGTGCCAAGCCCCTCGCCGAATGCGAAATGCTCGAGATTGATCGCGATATAGACCGCAAGGCCGGCGCCATTGGGCCAGAGGTAGCGCGGGCGTCCCCTGATCGGCGAATAGTCATAGCGGTCGTGGCGGGCCGACGGGCGCATCAGAGCGAGCGGACATAGGCGCGCCAGCCGCCGAAGCGCGAGACGTCCTGTGCTCCCTTGACCGCCTCCGCCTCGACGAGAAAGCCTTTGGCGCTGGCACCATCGGTAAAGCTGAGCGTGCCGACGCCCAGCGGGCTCGGGATATTGGCGACGAAGGCGCCGAACGCCCGCGCGTCGAGCCCCCATATCTCGGCCGCTATCGAGGCGCCCTCCCGCGGCGCGACGCGCAGCAGGCCCGGCTTGGCCGGGATTGTTCCGGGCAGCGCATACAGGCGATAGCTCGCAACCGTCTCGACCTCGCGCAGCAGGACGCCGCCCAACTCCACAAGCTCGCGGTTGAGCGGCAGCCCCGACATATGCGCGCCGACCACCGCGAGTTCGATCCGCCCCGGCGGCGCGCGCAATGGGCTTGCGGGAGGCGCTTGGGCGGCGAGCCCCGTCGCGCCCATCGTCGCGCCGGAATGCGCCTGCGCCTGGGCGGCGACGCCGGCCAGAAAGCCGTCGGCGCCGGCCGGGCCGATCAAGGTGAGATGCGAGGGCAATCCATCGGCGCGCCCGCCGGAGGGCGCCGCGATCGCGCAAAGATCGAGTAGGTTGACGAAATTCGTGTAGGTTCCGAGGTTCGCGTTGAGCCGGAACGGATCGGCTTCGACTTCGCCGATCGTATAGGGGCGCGGGATTGTCGGCACGGCCATGATGTCGAATGACGCCCACGCGCCGGCCGTCTGCCGGCGCAGCGCGGCGAGCTTGTACATCGCCTCGAAGCAGGCGACCGCGTCCCAGCCGCGCGCCCCCTCGATGATCGAACGCGTCACCGGATGAAGCGCCTCGGGGTTCGCCTCGATCAGCGGCTTGGTCGCGGCATAGCGCTCGGCGACCCACGGGCCTTCATAGAGCAGGCGCGCCACGGCGTAGAACGGCTCCATGTCGAATTCGACGATTTCTCCGCCGAGCGCGGCGAGCGTCGCGATATCGCGCGAAAAAGCCGCCTCCGCTTCGGAATCGCCGAAGAACTTTCGTTGCGACGGATTCGGGACGCCGATTCGAAACTGGCTCGGCGGCGCCGACATCGCGGGCGCCGGCAAGGCGCGCGACCACGGATCGGCGGCGTCATAGCCCGCCGCGATCCGATAGGCGAGAAAAGCGTCGGCGACATCGAGGGCGAAGATCGACACCGTGTCGAGCGTCCGGCAAGCCGGGACGACGCCGGTCATCGAAAGCGCGCCGAGCGTCGGCTTCAGGCCGACGATGCCGTTGAGCGCGGCGGGGACCCTGCCCGACCCCGCCGTATCCGTGCCAAGCGAGAAAGGCGCGAGGCCGGCGCCAACCGCGGTCGCCGAACCGGCGCTCGACCCGCCCGGGATGAGGTCGGCGCGTAGCGCGTTGCGCGCAACGCCATAGGGCGAGCGCACGCCGACGAGGCCCGTCGCGAACTGATCGAGATTGGTCTTGCCGACGACGATCGCGCCCGCCCGCTCCAGCCGTTCGACGACAAAGGCCGAGCGCTTGGGAAGGTAGGCGAAGGCCGGACAGGCGGCGGTCGTCGGCAGACCCGCGACATCGATATTGTCTTTGACGACGAAGGGCAGGCCGAACAGCGGCTTGCCTTCGGGGCCGGCCGCTTCCAGCGCGGCGGCGATCGCCAGCGTCTCGGCTCTCGGGCGCAGCGTGATGAACAAAGCGGGATCGCCGTGCGCGGCGATGCGCCGGTAGCATTCCTCAATCGTTTCGGTCAGCTTCTTGCCGGCGGCATGGGCCGCAAGAATCGATTTGATCGTCAGTCCCATGCCACAGAACTCCCCGAGAAAAACAGGCTAGTCACCCGATTCAATCAGATTGAAGGGTATAGGTGCTTGAGTTTGATGCGTGCGGTGGGCGTGGTGAATTGCCAGTTGGCCTTTGTGTTGTGGGCGTTGCGCTGGCGCTCCCAGGCG
>JBEKSH010000619.1:0-3018 GCA_049517235.1 Roseiarcus sp.
CGGCGTCAAGGGCAATATGAAGCTTGCACCGGGCGCGGCGTTTCACGGTTCCTTGCTTTTCAAACAGCCATTCGCCCGCTCCGCGCAACTTCAGCCCCGTGCCGTCGACGATCAGGTGAGGGCCGCCCGTTCCCGTTCGCCGGTGGGTTGAAACCGGCAGTTCGCACGCCCGCCGACTGAGCGTCGTATGATCGGGGATGGGGGTGATCGATCTCCAGCATTCGCATGATCCAGACCTTCGTTCTGACGTACGCCAGCCGAAAAACCGCCCGCAGCCGTTTCAATGGCGAGTTTGGTATAATGAGGCTGGCCACCCGGCGTCGCTCGAGGCTGCGCCTTCCAACCCACCAGCGCTTCTTCGGTGAACAAGATCGTCACGCTTCTGCGAAGCGCTGCGTCATAGTCCCGCCAACTAGTCACTTGATGCCGGTGACGGGGAATGTGATGCCGGCCCTTGGAATCAAACTTGAACCGCACGACAGACCCCCGCGATAGCCACGGCAAACATCTTCCCCACACTCCTTAAAAATGCCGCCACGCCGCTACCCCGTGCACCAAAGTCGCGCGCCGATGGGTTGTCGGCTCACACTCGCCTGGCTTGGGCGCTGCCGGAGTCTCGCCAAGGACTTCGACGCAACATCGCTCTGCTAAATGCGCGTCCGGATAGCGACGAGCGACTTCGTAAACCCAAATATCCGCTCCCGATGGATCGTAGCGTCGGGAAACAGCGTCGCGAGCATTCGGAAGTCGAGCAGGACCGCGCTTTGTATCAGCCGCATTGCCGTATCGACGTCGCGTGCCTGGCCCCAACGTCCGCGCGGCCTACGCATGAGTAGGGAAACGCGAACCGATTCAGGTATCCAGTGAAAGAAGAGCGTCGAGTTGTGTGGCTCGACTGGAAACCAGAAATAGGGCGTCTGAATGAAGTAGCGAGGCGCGAGCCGTTGCACTTCGTGCGCCATCGCCTTCATGTCGTGCCAGGAGCCGACGTGCTCGATCACCGAATTCGAGTGAACGAGGTCGAAACTCATGTCGCCGAATGAGCCGATATCTCGCGCATCGCCGGCCATCGACGCGAAGCGCGCATCCTCGACGGGAAACGTCGTCAGATTGAGCAAAGTTACATGCCATCGCCGCCGCCCAATCATGTCCTCGACATCGGCCCAATAATCCGGCTCACCGCCGATATCGAGTATGCGGCAGGTCCCCTGCGTTGAGAGCACTTGATCCACTAGGTTCAGAAACAGTGAAAATCGCCGGCGACGAAATGACCGCTGAGGCCCGGTCGGTGTGACAATCACGGACGAAGGTCTCCAGCCAACATTTTTTAATGTATAAAGCGAAAAGCGGGAAACTTCAAGGTCAACCCCCGCATTTTGGGCAGGGTGATTCAATTCACGCATTGCCTTGGCGGGGTTCGATGGATTCTTTTGGCTTCCTCTGATTTGGAGGATGTCCGATGGGGACGCTTTGGGAAGCGCTTGAAGGCTTGCCGGACCGGCGCACACGCAAAGGGCGGCGATATGAATTGGCCTCGATAGTCGGCTTGTCGCTGGCGGCGATGTTGTCAGGGGCCAACGATCTGCTGGCGATCCATCGATTTGGCCGGCGTCTCACACCCAAAGGTCTTGAGATGCTGGGCATCCGGCGTCGCCGGGCGCCGTGCCATGCGACTTATCACTATGTTTTTCAATCGATTGCGGCGGGCGACCTTGAGCGGGCGCTGGGCAGGCTTGTGGCCGCGGACGGCCCGCCCGGCCATATCGCGATTGACGGCAAACGCCTGCGCGGCTCTCGCCAGGGCGAGACGAGCCCCGGCGTGCATATGCTGCAGGCCTTCTCGACCCGCCTTCAGGCCAGCCTGGGCTCGCTTGTCGTGCCGCCCGACAGCGGCGAGGCGGTGGAAGCCATCGCGCTTCTCAAGAGCCTCGACCTGACGGAGGCGATCATCACCGGAGACGCAGCCTTCACCTTTGCAGAATTGGCGAAGACGATCCGCGACCGGGGCGGCCATTATTTTCTCTTCGTCAAAGGCAACCAGCCCGAATTGCACGCCGAACTCGCCCATAGCTTCGGCGACGATTCCCCCCTCACGGCTCGCCAGCCAGCCGGGCCAGAGCACACAGCGCATCGATCCGCCTGATCTTCGCTGCGTCGAAGACTTCGACAAAGCTCACGGACGTATCGAGGTTCGACGCCTCGCGGTGCGCAGCAAATTGCCGGCGCGGCTCGCCCAGAATTGGCCGGGTCTCATGCAAATCATGCGGATCGAACGCACCCGCGAGACAAAAATATTATGCTCGCGCCAAATCATCTACGCGATAACATCCATCCCAATGGAAAGAATGAACGCAAAAGCGCTGCTCAGTCTCTTTCGAGGAGAGGCTCGGCCTCATGGTCGATCGCGAAGCCGCCGATCGCGACACCAAGCGCATCGCCACCCGCCTCAAGTTCGCCGCGTTACGTCAAAACGCCGTCGTCGAAGACGTCGATTTGCGCACCCCGCGCGGCATCGATCGGGCGCTCTTCCAAAAGCTCGTCGGCGGCGATTGGATCACGCGCGCCGAAGGACTTCTGGTCACGGGGCCGACAGGGGTCGGCAAAAGCTGGATCGCCTGCGCGCTCGGCCACAAGGCCTGCCGGGACGGGAGAAGCGTGCTCTATCAGCGCGTTCCCAGACTCTTCGAGGCGTTGGCGCTCGCGCGCGGCGATGGTCGTTACGCCAGGCTTCTCAAGACGCTCGGGCGCGTCCAGCTCCTGATCCTGGATGATTGGGGGCTTTCGACGCTCACCCATCTCGAGCAACGCGATCTCCTCGAAATCCTCGAAGATCGCCACCAGCGCGCCTCAACCATCGTCACCAGTCAGGTTCCCGTCGAGCAACGGCACGAAATTATCGGCAGCCCGAAGCTTTCATAACGCCGCCATTCTTGACCGTCTGATGCGCCGCAGCCGATCGCGCAGGTGAAGGATCTGGTGGTCCGTGAGGTCGATTTGCCATGGCTGTCCTTTCGTCAT
>JBEKSH010000620.1:0-3013 GCA_049517235.1 Roseiarcus sp.
ATCGTCGAGCCTGGCGACTATCGCGCGCTGATCGAGGAACTGGCCCGCTACGACGGCGCGACCAGTCTGAAGTTTCGCCGCGCCATGGCGCAGAAGGCCTATGCGCGCACGGCGGCCTATGACGCCGCCATTTCGAACTGGCTGGCGCGTGAGATCGCCGAGACCGCGCCGCCGTGGCGCGCATTCGGCGGCAAGCTCGTCAACGCCATGCGCTATGGCGAGAATCCCCACCAGACGGCGGCCTTCTACGCCGGCCCGGAGCCTCGCGCGGGGGTTGCGACCGCGCGGCAGGTCCAGGGCAAGGAGCTCTCCTTCAACAATGTGAACGACACCGACGCCGCGTTCGAACTGGTCGCCGAATTCGATCCCGGGCGCTCGGCGGCGGTCGCCATCATCAAGCACGCCAATCCCTGCGGCGTCGCGCAGGCGCCGACTTTGCGCGAAGCCTATGAAAGGGCGCTCGCCTGCGATCCGGTCTCGGCGTTTGGCGGCGTCGTCGCCGTCAACCGGCGGCTCGACGCCGACGCGGCCCGCAAGATCGTCGAGATTTTCACCGAAGTGATCATCGCGCCCGCCGCCGATGACGAGGCTTTGGCTATCGTCGGCGCGAAAAAGAATCTTCGCTTGCTGATCGCCGGCGCCCTTCCCGACCCGCGCGCGCCGAGCCTGTCGTTTCGATCGGTGGCCGGCGGCTTTCTCGTGCAGGACCGCGACAACGCCGTCGTCGACGACATCGCGCTGAAAGTCGTCACCAAGCGCACGCCCAGCGAGCGCGAGCTTGCCGACATGCGTTTTGCCTGGCGGGTCGCCAAGCATGTCAAGTCGAACGCCATCGTCTATGCGAAAGACGGCGCGACTGTCGGCATCGGCGCGGGGCAGATGTCGCGCGTCGATTCATCGCGCGTCGCGGCGCGCAAAGCGGAAGACGCCGCGCAAGCGGCGGGCGCGGAGGCGCCGCTGACTCGCGGCTCCGTCGTCGCGTCCGACGCTTTTTTTCCGTTCGCCGACGGTCTGCTCGCGGCGGCGCAGGCGGGCGCCGTCGCGGTCATCCAGCCGGGCGGCTCGATGCGCGACGAGGAAGTCATCGCGGCCGCCGACGAAGCGGGAATCGCGATGGTGTTCACCAGCGTGCGCCATTTCAGACACTGAACGTCGCGGCGCGGTCGGGCGGATTGCCTGACGGGCGCCGGCGGGAGCATTGGCAGGGCGCCGCGCGTCGGGTAAAGAACAGCGCTTGGGACGCCTTGGGGCCGGCGTCGCCCGCAGGTTCGTCGATCGGAGACGCGCATTCGCCTGCGATGGTTTTGAGAGAACGCAATGGTCAACGCAGAAGTGGCCTCGGGCGGCGAATTGTCGTGCGAGGGTCAAATTGTCGGGCGGCTGCAGGGATTTCGATTCACGCCAGAAGCGAACATTGGCGCAGAGTCGGCCAGCATCGACAATGCCGACGTCGCGAGCGCGATCGCAAAAGAACTCGACGCCAGGGCCAACCGGCTCAGTGAAGCGGTCGATGGCGCGCTCGTCCTCGCCAGTGACGGCGCCATCCGCTGGTTGGGCGACCCGATCGCCAAAATCGCCAACGGCGACAATTTGCTGGCGCCCCGCGCGTTGATGCTGGCGGACGAGAATTTGAGCGAGGCGGCGCAGCAAAAGGCGCAGGCGCGCGTCGATTTGTGGCTCGCCGCTTATGTCCGGCGGTTGCTCGGGCCGCTTTTCGAGCTCGATGCCGGCGCAGGCCTGGAGGGCGCCGCCCGCAACGTCGCGCTGCAGCTTTCGCAGGCCCTGGGCGTTCTCGAACGCGGACGGGTGGCGCAGGACGTCAAGAGTTTGGACCAGAATGCGCGCGGAATGCTGCGTAAACTGGGCGTGCGTTTCGGCGCCTATTATATCTATTTGCCTAACCTGGTGAAGCCGGCCATTCGCGTCCTGGCCACTCAGCTCTGGGCGCTGCGCCAGGGCGGCCCGGCCGTGGCGGCGGCCCTCGATGAAATTCCCCAACTTGCCGCTTCGGGCCGGACGTCGTTCCTCGCCGACGGCGAGATCGCCAAGGAGACCTATCGGGTCGCCGGTTTCCGGTTGTGCGGCGACCGCGCCGTGCGCGTGGACATCGTCGAGCGTCTCGCGGACCTCATCCGCCCCGCCGTCGCCTACCGGCCCGGCGCCAGGGCGGGCGCGCCGCCGCCCGGCAGCGCGGATGGCGACGGGTTTGTCGTCACGGGCGCGATGACGTCGCTGACGGGATGTTCGGGGGAACAATTCGCCTCGGTGCTTCGCTCGCTCGGGTTCGTCAGTCAGCGCGTCAAGGGCCCGGCGCTGACCCCTGCGCAAAGCGCCCCCGAAACCGCCCACCCTGCGAACGGCCCGTCGGATTCGACCGACACGGCGCCTGCCGCCGAACCGCCCGAACGCGCCGCCGACGGCGGCGAGGCGGCGAAAGTCGACGAGGGCCAGACCGAGCAACCCCAAGGTCGCGACGAAGCCGAGCCTGCCGGCGATCCCGTCGGCGCCCTCGCACCCGCCGCCGAGGGCGCCGCCGCGTCAGAGGCTCCCGCCGCCGAAGACGGCGCGGCGGCGCGTCTGGACGGCGGCGCCGTCGAGCCGGCGGCCGCGCCCGCCGAAGAGGTTCTGATCGAAGTCTGGCGCCCGAGGCCGCCGGGCCGGCAAAGGAATCTGCGGCCAGGCCCCAAAGACAGGACGCCGGCGCCCCCCGGGCCGGCGGCGGAGGGGGAGACGCAACCGGGGCGTCGCGACGAGGCGCTCGGCAGGTCCGCAAGCCGGCGCCGTCCGCTTTTGCCAGGCCCGCCGCAGGCCGGGGTCGAGACGGCGCTCCGACCGAACGAAGAGGCGCGCGGATTTCGCGGCGGGCGCGGTCCTCGCCGGCGCGCCGATCTTTCGAACAAGGGGGACGTCGCGCCGGGCCGGCGCGCCGGCCCGAACAAGGGCGGAGCGCCGGACGAACGCCGGCCCGAGGGCCCTGCCACGCCGGCCGCGCGGCGCGAGCCGCCGATCAACC
>JBEKSH010000621.1:0-3003 GCA_049517235.1 Roseiarcus sp.
CAAGCTGCGACAATCCTAGCCAATCCGCAACTCGGTCTAGGCCAAAGAAAAAGGCCGCCGGCATTGCGTCTGGCGGCCTCTTAATGCAGGCGGCTCAGCGGGCCATGACGCGGTCGCGGGCCACAAGAAGCCCCTATGACTGGACCGCGAGAATCGGCAATTTTAGCAAGGTCGCCAGGAATTCGCCTGACGTCGCAGGACGGCCTTCCCGCAAAGAACAAGAGGCCCTGACGCGAGAGCGCCCAGAGCCTCTTGATAGAGCCAATGTCTCGACAAACCCGCGCGGCAGGAGCAACCCATATTGCGCGATGCCTCGTTCTTAGGTCGGTTCGACTTTTCGGTCAAGAAATTCAACGATTTGTGATGAATCATCATTAACCGAATTGCGGATGGTCGGCCACCATCCATTGCGACGGCGTCTCATGGCCCAGCATGACGACTACGGGCTTCCGCGACGCCTTCAAGGCAATCGCCACAGCGCCTTTGAGATGGTGGCCCCGTCGCCAAAGCAAGGCGATAAGGCTAGCCCGACCAAGAATTAGGGCGCGCCGACAGGGGGCAATCCTGTCGACGCGCCAATTTTTGCCGATTCGTCCGGGGCGGAATTACTTCAGGTTGGACGAGACTTCGTTGAAGGTGTTCTGGAGTTTGCTGCCCAGAGCGGTGACCGAAACGATGATCGCGACCGCGATGAGCGAGGCGATAAGGGCGTATTCGATGGCGGTCGCGCCGGATTCGTTGGCGACGAACTTCTTGACGGACTTGATCATGTATTTGCTCCTGCTGCGGAATGCTCACTCCGGTTGAGCAAATTGTTTGCTCGTCGGAATATCGGGAATTTACGAGCGCCCCGTTTCAAAGGGGTTAATCCGATCGCGCACTCTCGGCGCTATCGGCGATTGCGTTTCGTTTGGTTAAGCGCCATTTAATGGAGATAAAGGCTTCCAATACTTCCTCGAAGGGCATTTGAATTCGTCGACATTGCGTCGCGTCGGCCATTCCGCGCGGAAAGGCGAGGACCTGTCGAACGCCGAATCAGCCGTGGTCTCGCCCGGGAGCGCGGCCAATTTCGAGAATTGCCTGGAGAGGGGCGCCTATCGCGCATGCGGGCGAACGAGGCGGGTCGCTGCGTCAGGCGCGCTGGCGCCTGTTCGGCGCGCCGCCAATCGTCGCGTTCGCGACCACGAACCGCGCATCGTCAAGGTCTTGCTGGCCGGTCTTGTGGTCGCGGCTTCCTCTACGGCGCCGCGAGGGCCCGCATGCTTTAACGCCCTCCGGACGCACCGAGGCGCCCGACAACGCATTTCGAAAATAGAATTTGCCGGAACGTTGTTTCAAGAGGAATGGACGGTCGCCCGCGCACGGCGGCGACATACCCTTTTCGGCCGCCGAGGGCGTCCAACAACTTCCGTCATGCCGCGCCGGCTTCGTCGCCGCGAGAATTTTCCGGCCAATTCGCCTGAATGACCCTTGGCCGGAAAATCGGCGCCAATCTTCGCTGAATTGTCTTCGACAATATTACTTCAGGTTGGTCGAGACTTCGTTGAAGGTGTTCTGGAGCTGGGTGCCCAGCACAGTGATCGAAACGATGATCGCAACGGCGATCAGCGAGGCGATAAGGGCGTATTCGATGGCGGTCGCGGCGGATTCGTCGGCCGCCAGCCGCTTGATGGACCTAATCATTCGGTTTGCTCCTGCTGCGGAATGCGCGCGCCGGTTGAGAGCATTGCTGTTTGCTCGTCGGACGCCCGAAATTTACGGGGCCGCGATTTCGACCCGGTTAATCCGATCGCGCAGTACACGGGCTATCGGCCATTGCGTTTTTCATGGTTAAGGGCAATCTAATTTCGGGCGCGCGTTTGCCTTGCTTTGGCGAACCGCCTTTTAATTCCTCGCGACTTGCGCTGAATCGGTTGCGCGGCGCCGAAAGCTAAGAATCAGATGGAGAGCCAAGTCAGGCGCGACGGCGCCCCGGCCGAGCGGCCAATCCCGGGAATTGCGGCGAGGGCGCGCGCCGGCCGTTGGCGCCAACGAGGCCCGTCGTGACGTCAGGCGAGCCGGCGATCGTGTGCGTGGATTGGGGAACGAGTTCGTTTCGCGCTTACCTAACGAAGGCCGACGGAACGATCCTTGAGCGCATCGAGTCGCCCCGCGGCGTTCTCACCATCGGCAAAGGCGAGCATGAAGAAGTGCTGGCGCGCTTTATCGGGGGTTGGCTGGGCAGGTCGGGGCCCCTGCCGGTCCTGATGGCCGGCATGGTCGGAGCGCGCCAGGGATGGGTCGAGGCGCCTTACGCCAATTGCCCCGCCGGCCTGCGGGAAATCGCTTCGGCGATCGTGACCGTCAACACGCGCGCGATGGGCGCGATCGGCCTGGCGCCGGGGGTTTGCGCCTTCGATCGCGACGGCGCGCCCGATGTGATGCGGGGCGAAGAGACGCAAATTCTCGGCGCGCTCGCCGCGACGGGCCGCGGCGACGGCGTGTTCGTTCTGCCGGGAACCCATTCGAAATGGGCGCGCGTCGAAGCGGGGCGCATCACGTCCTTTGCGACCTACATGACCGGCGAGGTCTTCGCCGCGCTCAAGGATCACACTATTCTCGGGCGCCTGATGGACGCGGCGTCGCAAGAGGGCGCAGGCTTTGCCGAAGGGGTTCGCGCCGCCGCGCGGCTTGAGCGGGCCGGCGACGTGCTGCACGCCATTTTCATGACCCGGACGCTGGGGCTGTTCGATCGCCTGAAGCCCGATCAATCGGCCGATTACCTTTCGGGTCTGCTGATCGGGGCGGAGCTTGTGTCGGGCGCGCGCGGCGCGCAAGGCGCCGTGGTGGTCGGCTCGCCGGCGTTGACCGCTCGCTATTGCGCCGCCGGCGCGATCCTCGGGCTGGCGCTGGAGCCGGCGCCCGACGATTGCGCGCCGCTCGGCCTGCTCGCCCTGCTTCCCCATTGGCGAGCTACGTGATCAGCCGATCGCCATAAGGCTTGCGTTGCCTCCCGCCGCCGTG
>JBEKSH010000622.1:0-2997 GCA_049517235.1 Roseiarcus sp.
CTTGAACCCTTGCATCTTCCTCTCCCTTCGTCGGGTCGGCTGATGCGAATTCTCCGCTCGATTGTTGCGCCATCGACCGCGTTCATGGCGTTTTGCGAGTCCAAGGTCATTCGCTGCAGCCCATAAGAGCGCAGGTCATCTGTGACGAGCTTGTCTGGGACAAAGCCATATTTCTTCAGAAGCTTGCGCATCAATTTGAGCGCCGCCCGCTTGTTCCTCCTGGTCTGGACCAGAACGTCGAGCACCTCACCCTCTGCATCCACGGTACGCCAGAGGTAGACCAAGCGCCCATCGATCTTGAGATAGACCTCATCATCTAATCCGGCGGGGCTGCACTGATTAACGTCATAGACGACGCGACTGAGAATGTCTGAACCCCAAGCAATTTCAGGAGGTGCGCTTCTCCCTTTTCCCATAGACTGCACCGAGAGTGAATCAACCGAGTTAAGGGCAGCGCGACAGCCATCATAATAGTCGCTCTCCATCGGGGAGTCTGGCGAAGCTTCGAGCATTGGCGGGAATGTCATGGACATGATGCGAATATCCAGTCTCTTCGTCCTTGTTCTCATTTTTCCCTTCTGCGCGCCGGCCCGCGCGGCCGACTTCCGCGACTGGACCGTCGGTTGCGACAATTTCAAGGGCTGCACCGCCATTGGTTTCGCGCGCGAGGGGCAGGACGGCGGCGGCTTCATTCGCGTCGAGCGCGCCGGCGGCCCCGACGGGCAACCCAAAATTCGCCTGTTCCTCTATCCGGAGGACGCCAAGAAAGAGTCCGCGTTACGTCTCACGGCAGATGGCGCGCCGATCGCGGGCGTCGCCGCCGAACGAGAGGCGCGGACGGGGCAGGATGTCGACCGCTACGCGATCGAGATTTCGCCGCAGGAGCTGAAACCCTTCATCGCGGCGCTGCGCAAGAGCCAGGCGCTCAATCTTGCGACCCTCGATGGAACGTCGAAAGTCGACATATCGCTGGCCGGGGCGGTCGCCGCGCTGCGCAACATTGATGACATACAGGGCCGGATCGGGACGCAGACGGCGCTGATCGACGTCGGCTACAAGCCGGCCTCGGCCGTGCCCGATGCGCCTCCGTTGCCGGTCATCGTTCCCGCGATAGCGCCGCCCGGTCTTAAAGAGAATCCGGCCCTCGCCGTGAAGCTTCGCAAACGCATCGCGAAAGAAAATCCCGATGGTTGCGAGGATCTGCCCGAGGGCGGTGCCGTGGCCGACGAGGCGACGCCACTCAACAAGACGCAGACGCTTGTCGAACTTGCCTGTTCGTCGGGCGCCTATAATTTCGGATCCGATTTCTGGATCGTGACCTCGGGCGATGTCGCCAGGGCCGTTCCGGCGTCGTTCAAGGCGCCGGGCCAAAAGCCCGCCAATAGTCTCTTCGACGCGGACTTCGACCGGAAAACGGCGACGCTTTCTTTTTTCTACAAGGGCCGCGGAGTCGGAGATTGCGGCGACGCGGGAAAATATGTCTGGACGGGCAAAGGATTCGCCATTCTAGAATATTCCGCGATGGTGGCTTGCCGGGGCATTTTTTCGGACGATTGGCTCGTATTGTGGCGGGCGAGGCTGAAATGAGCGCAGCCGGGCCGAAGCGTGGCCCTTATAAAAAGGGGCTCTGGTTCTCGGTGCAACCTGTGGGATAAGGGAGAAGCGAACCTCCTGAAATTGCTCGGGGTTCAGACATTCTCAATCGCGTCGTCAATGACGTTAAACGGTGCAGCCCCGCCGGACCGGATTCTCACGCGTTCTCCGCCAGTTACGGAGCGTCGCGGCCGTGACCTTGCACCGAGAACCAGAGCCCCTCGTTGGGAGAACCCTGCCGCGTGGCGTTGATGGTGTGAGCGCCCGTCAGCCTCACTTGGCCTCAACTAACGAAACGCCCACGCAGTACGCATAAGCAGACAAAAAGTGAACGTCACGCGGACTTGGCGGCGACTTCTGGCGCAGGCCTGAGCGGCATCAATCCGTTATTACTTTCCGTCATCTGCTGTACGGCGCCCCAGATGTAATCTCCGATGAGGTTGACATGTTCCCAGCCGAGCGGGGAGAGATGGGCGAGGAGGCTGTCAGGAACGTCTTCGATCTCGCGCAGGGCGGCGATGGCGCGCTCAAGATAGCTGACCAGCATAACGTGGAAAACTTATGAGGAGCGGTTTCCGTATATTATCGCATTCCGACATGAGTTACCGTACATATTTTCAGCGTTCAGGAAGCCATTTCAGCCGCTTCTGGCGCCCTGCCGGAAAACAAGTGTTTTCCGTTATCGCAACTGCCGCCTCATCCAAACCGTCGAAAACCCTGCAATCCTTTGCTTTTGCCTAGAAAACCAAATCTGCCGCGTTCCCCTTATGTCTGCCTATGTGTACCAGATGGGCGTTTCATTAGTTGAGGCCTATCCTTTGCGCAAAACGACCGAAACGGCAGCCACGTCGGTGCCAGCTTGTGGTCTTATCGTGACCGACTGACTTTCACCTTGGGTCCGCAAGTCGAGACGGGCCGTGAAGCCGGCGCCAGCCACATTCGCCACGATCCCCGCACCGCTAACGCGGCCAGAAATACTTCCCGACACACCGCGAGTCGCCTCGGCCCAGGAGCCGGACAGAGAGGCGCCTTCGGAAATGATATTGCTGCTGACTTCCACCCTGTAGCTGTCGCTCGCGCAGCGTAGAGTTTGCTGAAGCGCCTTGCCGGTTGCATTCACAGCATAAGGCGCCTTACAGCGAATCCGTTCGGTGGCGCCATTCGTCATGGTGATGGTGCCGGCACCCGACCAGGAGCCGGACAACCCGAGGAACGGGCCGTCTGAACCCGGAGCCGCATGCCCCTGCGCTGAAATGAGCAAAAGTCCAGACGCGAGCACTGCTTTCCTAAGAAACGGCCTGCTCGGCGGCCGGCATCTCTGCTGCTTGCAGAATGAATCCGAAGGCCTTGGCGCGCCGATGAAGATTTTTGACAACCCGCTCCCGATAGCGGGTCTCGTAATAT
>JBEKSH010000623.1:0-2996 GCA_049517235.1 Roseiarcus sp.
AGCGACAGCGCATAGCCGAGGCTTCCTTCCGGACATCCCGCGGCGGCCGAACGCTCGTAGCATCGATGCGCCTCCTCCAAGTCGCGCATGTCTTCCGGGCCGCAGGTCAGGATATAGCCGAGCATGGCCTCACCCTCGGCGGAACCGCCTTCGGCCCCTTGCCGGGCCCATTTCATCGCCGATGCGAAATCCGGTTCGGCCGGGACGTCGGGGGCGAACAGCGCCTGGGCCCGCGGCGCGCCGTCCGCCGGATCGCCGCTTGCCGCGCCGGCCAGGCCGTGCACGCATAACGCGGCCAGCCGCGGCTGAGCTTCGATGCAGCCATGCGACGCCGCGCGTTGAAGCCACCGGACGCCTTCCGCCTGGCTCGACGGCACGCCCGCGCCTTCCAGATAGCACCGCGCGACCCGATACTCGGCGTCTGGAAGGCCGGCTTTGGCCGCGTGCGTGAGCAGCGGAAAGGCCTCCGCGAACCTGCGCTGTCCGCTCAGCCGGATTGCCTGGCGCAGAGCGGCCGCTGGCGAGGCGAAGCCGATCAGTCGATCCACGAGGAACATTGGTCTTCGTCCCAATCGTCAAAGGCGCCCGCGGCGCGATTCCGCGTCACGGTTCGCGCATCGCCTCCCGAGCGACCGGCAGCATCACGCCAAGCACGTAGCCAAGCACGGTCCGCTTGCCCACCTTGATGTCGGCGGTCACCGGCATTCCCGGCGTGACCCGAAACCCCGCGGGCACGTCGTGGAGAGCCACCCGGTCGATGACGATGCGGGCGCGGTAGAAAGGGTCGGTCGCGGTCGGCGCCGGGAGCGAACCGGTGGGATTGCGCGCTTCCGCTTGCGCCGTGAAGCTGTCGGGGCTGACGACGCCCACCGTGCCCTCAGCCATGCCGTATTGGGAGTAAGGGAAAGTGTCGAATTTTATCGCCACGGGGTCGCGGACATGCACAAACCCATTGTCGCGACCGGAAATATCGGCTTCGACTTCAAGCGGCGCGTCGCTCGGCACCAGGGTGATGAAGGGTTGACCTGATTGGAGCACGGAGCCTACCGACACCTTGGCCACCGACTGGACGATCGCGTCGATCTGGCTGCGCATCTCCACCAGCTGCCGGCGCAGCTTCGCCTTGTTCAGCTGCTCCCGTGCATCGCTCGCCTTGCCCTCGGCCTCGGAGAGCTGTTGCAAGACATCCGCCTGCCAGCCCCGGATGAAGGCGTCGCGCTCCGCCGCCAGCGCCGCCTGATCGCGCTTGGCGCCTTCCGCGGTCTGCTGCGCGCTCGCCAAAGCGCGCGTCATCTCCGCGTTGACGTCGGTGGCCAAGAGCGTATTGAGCCTGCTGCCGTTTTGATGCGACTCGAGCGTCTTGCGCATCTGGACGATATCTTGCGCCACGCCGCTGCGTTCGCGGTAGCCTGCGACGTCGGACTGGGCGCGCGATATCAAGGCGGCGAGCCCGCCCAGTCGGTCGTCGTAGTTGCCGACCCTTGATTCGAACTCCGCCATTCGATGGCCGGAAATCGCGGCCTGGAGCATCCAACTGGGATCAGGCCCCGCATAGGCGAAGCGCTTGCCGTCGGCCTCCGCCCGCAGGCGCGCCACCTGCGCCTCGAGGCTCGACGCCTGCGCGGTGAACGTGGCGAGATCGGCGGCCGCGAAGGTCGGATCGAGTCGCGCCAGCACCTGGCCGGCTCGCACCTCTTGCCCCTCGCGCACCTCGATCGAACGCACGATCGCGGTATCCAGCGGTTGCACCAGGATCGTTGGCGATTGCGACACCACGATTCCTCGCGCCGTGACGACCTGGTCGATCGGGATCAGCCCCATCGTGGCGGTCAGCGCGAACGCCATGCTGGCGACCAACCAGAGAATGTTGCGCGCCGAGCGCGGGACCGGCGCGTTGACAATCGCCGTCGACGGCCATTGAAACTCGAGGATGGCCGGCAAGGTCGGATCGTCTGGCCGGGATCGACGCCTCACCTGCGCCAACGTGTTCGACAACGCCCTGTTCATTGCGCGGCCCGCCTGTCGAATGGCGGCGAAGCGCCGCCGCGATGCGGCCCCCGCGCCGTTTCGCGTTCGATGTCCCGAGCGAACGCAACGGCGCCGATCGGGTCGAAGCTCTGGCGACGGCTAGCCGCCGAGGACAATTCTGGGAGCGACGGCTGCACGTCTGGTGCCTTTGCTGTCGAGATGACGGTTCTGCTGCGCCCAAAGCTGGCGATAGATCGCGCAGCGCTCGAGCAGGACGGCGTGCGGAGCGATGTCGACGACTCCGCCCTGTTCCATGACCAGGATCTGGTCGCATTCGATCAGCGACGAGAGGCGATGGGAAACAATGACCATCGTGCGCCCGCGCGCGATGCGCTGCAAATTGGCGCTCACCACGGCCTCGCTCTCAGGATCGAGCGCGCTTGTCGCCTCGTCGAGAATGAGGACGCGCGGGTCGTGGATGACCGCCCGCGCGATCGCCAGCCGCTGGCGCTGCCCGCCCGAAAGGTTTGGAGAACCCTCCTCGACGTAAGTCTCGTATCCGTTGGGCATGCGCTCGATGAATTCTTCGGCGCCGGCGAGGCGGGCGGCCCGCACCGCGTCGGCGAGCGTCAATCCGGGACGCCCGGCGATGATGTTGTCCCGAATCGAGCCGCGGAACAGGAAATTGTCCTGCAAGACCACGCCGAAATTCTGCCGCAGATGGCGCAAGTCGATCTCGCGCAGATCCGACCCGTCGATTTTCAAGAACCCGCTGTAATCGCGGTTGATGCCTTGCAGCAGACGGGCGATCGTCGACTTGCCCGAGCCGCTGCGCCCGACCAGCCCGAGCATGGCGCCGGCCGGGACCGCGAAACTGACCCGGTCGAGCGCCGGCAGCTTGGAGCCCAAATAGGTGAACGTGACGTCCTGGAAGCTGATGGCGCCCAGGAATTTCGGCCGCAATCCGACCGAACCGGCGGACGATTCCAGAGGGCGGTTCAGCACCGATCCGGCTTCGCCGATGGCGG
>JBEKSH010000624.1:0-2987 GCA_049517235.1 Roseiarcus sp.
CAATCCGAACTGGAAGAATGGCGCCTGCCTTTACCTTCCGTGCGATCGGCAATCGATCGAGGGGCACGCGAACTGGTGTCAGGAGCACCCCAGCCTGATCTGGGACCCGGCGATCGGTGTCGTCCACTACCTGCGAGTCGTCCATGACCTCCTGAACTCCGGCGACTACGGAGGACGGCGTGCAGCCTGATCCCTGCCTTCGTATGGCGCGCCCGTTGTGGACGGAACTTACCGGCGAACTACATCGCCGTACCGAGGGGCGACACGAGTCTGGTGCCTTCCTGCTTGGCCGCAAGGCCGAGGACGGCCGACGGGCACTGTCGCTCATCTACTACGACGAGCTTGACGCACACGCCTATGACACCGGCGTGTGCATCTTGCATGCTGACGCCTTCGGGCGCCTGTGGGACCGCTGCGCCGATCTTGGCTTGACGGTCGTGTCTGACGCGCATGTCCACAGCCGCGGCACCGGACAGAGCCGCTCAGACCGCGAAAACCCAATGATCGCGCGTCCGGGTCATCTGGCGCTCATTCTTCCCCTCATGGCGCGGATTCCGGTCCGCCGATGGGCCGTCGGCGTCTACGAATATCTCGGCGATCACCAGTGGCGCGCGCACGGCGGTTGCCACGTCTCGCGCGTTTTGAAAATCGAGGACGAGCAATGACACATTTGGAAGATGTTGCCGACCGCCTGAATCGAACGGTCAAAATCGCGCTGGACACTGGCGAGGCGTCGAGCATTGAGGAGGCGGAGCAAATCTTCGCGGGATACCGCCTGCAGATCGTCGTTGGGCCCGACGTCGCGCATAAGCAGGTGTTGCAGGCGGCTTTGCTGACGGCCGTGAATTGTGCCGCGCGCACTCTGCTTGGCGGGGTCACTGTCGTCGGCGCTGCCGGAGCCTTGCAGGTCATGCTTCCGCCCTTCGTCGATCTTGAACCGGCGATTCTGGGAATGGGCGGTCGACTGACCGGGGAGATCGATCCGGTAGCGCCAACCTTGGCGATTGGAGATGTCGACGAGGCGGGGCTGGAGCCGCTGACGATCCGCGCGACCTTTGCCGAATGGTGCGGGGGCGTCGTGCCGGTTGCGAGCCATGTGCGGCTCGCCGAGACCGGCGCGTTCACGCCGGCCGGGGTCCTTGCCGGAGCGGTGGGCGTGTCCGAGATCTTCCAGAGGCTGCGCGGTGGGATGCCGATGGCCTGTCGTCGCAGTGTCGGTCTCGATCTCTGGCGGCCTGAGGGCGATTGGCTGCGCTGCGAGTCGGCTGCTGCGCTGGATCGCTTGCCGTCGGCGGCTTGGCTTGTCGGCATGGGCAATCTCGGCCAAGCCTATCTCTGGACGCTCGGGCTGCTGCCCTATGACAGCCACGGCGCCGATCTCGTGCTGCAGGATTTCGATGTGCTGGCGCCGTCGAACCTTAGCACTTCGCTTTTAACGACTCCGGGACGCCTCGGGCTGCGCAAGACGCGTGCGATGGCGCAATGGGCTGAGACGCGGGGCTTCAAGACCGCGATCATCGAGCGCAGCTTCAGCGCTGACTTTCGGGTCGGCGCGTGTGAGCCGCCCGTTGCGCTGATCGGGGTTGACAACGCTCTGGCGCGGCAATCGGTAGAGGGGGTCGGTTTCGAGCGAGTGATCGAGGCTGGCCTTGGCGGGGGCCCACAAGACTTTCTCGGCATCGATCTGCACACTTTTCCTGCATCGAAGCCAGCCCGCGAAGTCTGGCGGGAGACCGCGGCATCGGAAATCGATATTGGGCAGCCAGCGTACAAAGCGATGCTGGAGCGATCCAAAGATCGTTGCGGGACGGTCCAGCTTGCCGGCCGGACCATCGGGGCGCCGTTTGTCGGGGCAGCGGCTGCATCGCTGGTTATCGCAGAGCTGGTGAGGCTGACCTTGGGGGGAGCGCGATATGAAATGATGTCGTGCCACCTCCGCGACCTCCAGGGGCGATTTGTGGCGGGAGGAAACCCATGGCCGGCGTTTAACCCTGGGTCTATCCCGATGGCGGCCTGAAGGCATCCGGCTCGATCTAGGCCGAGCTCGAGCTCTAGATCAGGTCGCTATGGACAAATGGAAACTTCATGTTACATTAAACCCGGATAGAGGAATACGAAGGTTCCATCATGCCCACGCCCCATCGCCCTTCACTTGCCGTACGGCGAACCCTCCGCAAGCTCGGGCTTGATATCCGTGACGCCCGCCGCCGTCGAGGCCTGCCAGCCGAGATAATCGCTGAACGAGCCTTTACCAGCCGCCCGACGCTTCGGCGCATCGAGGCGGGTGACCACACCGTCAGCATTGGCATCTACGCTGCTGTGCTCCAGGCCTTGGGTCTCCTCGACGGGTTGGGACTGCTCGCAGACCCAAGCAGAGACGAAGCGGGGCTCGCCATCGCATCCGAAAAGCTGCCCGAACGCATGCGTTTGCGGCGGTCGCGGGAGGCCAGCGATGGCGGATGACATTGAGGTCTACATTGACTTTGCGCCGGGGCTGAAGCGGGTCGGGACGCTGCGTCGGCAGGGGCGTCGCGGCAGCGAGGCGATCAGCTTCGAATATCACGCCGACTGGCTGGGCGAAGAGGCGAGGTTCTCGCTTGAGCCAGCGCTGACCCTCAACCGCGGAGCGTTCGCCGCGCCGAAAGGCCAGCAGATTTTCGGTTCAATCGGTGACTCTGCTCCCGACACGTGGGGCCGGCGCCTCATGCAACGCGCCGAGCGCCGGCTCGCGGAGCGCGAGGGCCGACCCGTGAGGACACTGATGGAGTCCGACTACCTTCTCGGCGTGTCGGACATATCGCGTCTTGGCGCATTGCGCTTCCGCCGAGCTGGAGAAGAGCAGTTCCAGTCGCCCGCGGCCGCGGGGGTGCCGGGGCAGATCGAACTTGGCCGGTTGCTTCAAATTACCGAACGCATTTTGCGCGATGAGGAGACTGACGACGATTTGCAGATGATCTTCGCGCCAGGCTCATCGCTCGGCGGCGCGC
>JBEKSH010000625.1:0-2985 GCA_049517235.1 Roseiarcus sp.
CGCTGCGCGCGCCCGTCGCCGATCCGGCGAAGCTGACCAAGTTCACGCCCTTCGATCCCGCGAACAAGATGTCCGAGGCGATCGCGACGGATTCGCATGGCGGTCCGATGCGCATCGTGAAGGGGGCTTTCGCGTCGGTGAGCGGCCTTTGCCAATCGTCGCAGACGGCCTCCGCGGCGGCCGATGAGCTGGAGGCGCAAGGATTCAGGGTCCTCGCTGTCGCAGCGGGGCCGCCGTCGGCGATGCAATTGGCCGGGCTCATCGCGCTCAGCGACCCGCCGCGCCCGGAATCGGCCGCTCTCGTCGCCGAGCTGCTCGCGATGGGCGTGCATACCGTCATGGTGACCGGCGATGCGCCTGCGACGGCCGCCATCGTGGCGCGCGAGGTCGGGCTCGCCGGCCCCGTCTGTCCGCCGGGCCCGCTTCCCGATAAGCTGGGGCCTGGGGATTTCGCCGTCTTCGCGGGCGTCTTCCCCGAAGGCAAGTTCAACATCGTCAAGGCGTTCCAAAAGGTCGGCCACACCGTCGGCATGTGCGGCGACGGGGCCAACGACGCGCCCGCGTTGCGCCAGGCGCAGATGGGCATCGCCGTCTCGACGGCGACCGACGTCGCCAAATCGGCGGCCGGCATCGTGCTCACGGCGCCCGGCCTCGGCGGCATCGTCGCCGCCGTCAGGGAAGGCCGCGTCACCTTCCAGCGCATCCTGACCTACACCCTGCGATCCATGACCGGCAAAATCGCCCAGATGCTGTTCCTGACGGTCGGACTGATGATGACCGGTCACGCCATCCTGACGCCGATGCTGATGGTCGTCGTCATGACGACCGGCGATTTCCTCGCGATGTCCTCGACGACGGACAATGTGCGGCCATCCGCGAAGCCCAATTCCTGGCGGATCGACAATCTGACGATCGCCGGGATCGCTTTGGCCCTTGGCGATCTGATGTTCTGCAGCGGCGTTCTGGCGATCGGCGCGTTTGGACTGAACTTGGGCGTGGGGGCGCTGCAAACGCTCGCCGTCGTCACGCTGGTGTCCAGCAGCCAGGCCGTCCTCTATGTCGTGCGGGAGCGCCGGCGGCTGTGGAGTTCCCGGCCGAGCCTGTGGTTCATTCTCTCCTCGATCGCCGATCTCATGATCGTCGCAACCCTCGCGAGCCGCGGCATCCTCATGAGTCCGCTGCCACTGGCGCTGGTCGGCGGGGTGATGGCGGCCGCGGTCCTCCTCGCCTTCGTCCTGGACGGCGTGAAGTCGGCGATGTTCCACCGGCTCAAGATGACCTAGAAAACCTCGCCTCGCCCTTGGGCGCCCGCGCTTTCCCCACCCCACCCTCGCAAGCTTTCACGCGATCCCGCCCTTTCCATAGCGGTTGCGGTGGGTGAAATCCCCGACCTCGCGCCGCACCCGCAGATACCCGCCGGGCGCGGCGTCGAGATAGCCGAGCCGGCAGGCGAAGGCGATCTTCATCGGGTCGGGAATGTCCAGGATGCGGCGCAGCTCGTCTTCGGCTTCGCGCGCGCTGAACGCGCTGAGCACCTGCATGGCGACGCCAAGCGCCTCGGCGGCGAGCCAGATGTTCTGCATCACGCAGCCAAGACTCATCACGCCGAGCGCGTCGCCTTCGGAGGCCGGCGCGCGCCGGCGCGCATCGGCGACGACGATCAGCAGCGTCGGGCAATTCTGCATCGCGCGTCCGACAAAGGCGTGCTCCGCGTCGGCGTCCGGGCTTCGCCATGCCGGCGGAAACATGCTCGCCAACAGCCCGGTCTTCCTGCGCCGCAGTTCGTCTTCCGAAAACGACAGCTGTCGGTAGTTCTCCCGCAGGAATGTTGGGGAAGGCTGCGAGCGGATCGCACCGATCGCCGCCAGGGCCGCCTCGTCGTCGACGACGATGACTTCGAAATTCTGCATGTTATGGGCTGTGGGCGCCCAGCGGGCCGCCTCCAGGATCTGCCGCAAGTCCTGCTCCGGAATGCGCCGTTGCGGATCGAACGGCGCCCGGGTGGAGCGGCGCTGCCGAATGATTTCAGAAATGTCGCGCATGCAAGGCTCCGGCAAAATGGCGCCCCGCGCGCACCCGAGGGCGCGCGCGACTTTCGGCGGCGCGATGGATCGCCGCCTTAAGCGCGCTTGTATCCGACCGTCTGCGCGAAGGTCACGAACTGCTGGTCCGGCAGTCCCATCGTGCGCGCAAGCTTCGATTGGTCGACCGCGCCGCGAAAGACCGTGGCGAGTCCCTCCGAGGCGCAGAACAGATAGACGTTCTGGCCGATGAACCCGGCGTCGACCGAGGCGTAGAGGCGTCGCTCCTCGGGCGCGACATCCGTCATGCGTTCGCCATGCGCGACATAGATCAGATTGAGCGGCGCGCCGCCGACGAAGTCCTGACGGCCGGTCTCAGCGCGGATGTCGTCCTTCATATGGGGCAGCAGCGCATGCGCCTTCGGCTCATAGAGCCAGACGCCGTCGGCCATCGCCGCGTAGACGTCGATGACCATGACATGGCGCCAATAGGGAGCGGTGCGGTCGCCGCTCGGACGATTGACGCCGAAGGCCGCCCACAGCAGATCGGACAGAACCTGGTCGGCAAGCGGCCGATCCGCGAACTCGCGCGTCGAGCGCCGCAGCTTGAGCGCTTCGATCAACGGCTGGCCGCCCGCGGTTCGCGCCGGCGGCAGGTCGCGCGGCTTGAGCTCCTGCGCAAGCGCGACGCCCGAGGCGCCCGCCGCCGCGCTGGCGAGAATTCCGGTCGTCGCTTGGCGTCGCGTCATCATCGTAGCTCCTTTTCCCTTGGGGGTGTGGTGGTCCGCTCGCGATCACGCACGGGCCGCCGCCTTGAGGATCGCGCGTGCGACGAGCGCCTCGAACAGCGGCAGTTTGTAAGCGTTCTTGGAGAGCGGCGCGGCGCCGTCGAGCGCGGCGCGCCCGGCCGCCCTCGCCGCCTGTTCGTCGATCGGCCGGCCGGTCAGAGCGGCCTCGGCGGTCT
>JBEKSH010000626.1:0-2983 GCA_049517235.1 Roseiarcus sp.
CGAGCTCTCGGGCGGCAACCAGCAAAAGGTGGTCATCGTCAGAGCTGTGGTCACCCAACCCGACATTCTGCTGCTGCTCGAACCGACTCGCGGCGTCGATGTCGGGGCGAAGCAGGAGATATACGAGCTTCTGGATCAGTTCGTGACGGGCGGCAAGGCCGTGCTGATGATCTCCAGCGATCTTCCTGAACTGTTGGGAATGAGCGACCGGATCATCGTGCTCTACCGTGGAGTGATCGCCGGGAATCTCAGCGGACCGGATGCGACGCGCGAAAATCTGACGACGCTCGCCACCGGTCAGAGATTGGACGCAACCGCATGAGGAACCCTTCGGTCGCGCGCTTCCTACGCCTGTACGGGATGGCGTTGGTCCTCGTCGTCCTTCTGGTCGCGCTCGGCATGCTTCAGCCGCGCGCGCTCAATGTGACGAATGTGCTCAATCTGGCGCGCCAGATCAGCATCACCGCCCTGGTGTCAGCGGGCCAAACGCTCGTCATCCTCGCTGCGCAGATCGATCTGTCGGTGGGATCGGTGCTCGGACTTGCGGGAGTTATCGCGGCGGGCGTTCTTCGCGACACCGGAAGCGCGACACTCGCCGTGCTTGCCGGCCTCGGCGTGGGTGGGGCATGTGGGCTGGTCAACGGCGTGATCGTGGCGAAAGGCAAGGTGGCGGCGTTCATCGTCACCCTGGCGACGCTCGGCATCGCGAACGGAATTGTCCTGCTCTACACCGGCGCGCGGCCGATCGCCGTCCAGGACGAGGCCTTCGCGTTCCTGGGCGAAGGCAAGCTGGGAGGCGTTCCGTTTCCAATCATTCTCGCGTTAGTGGTTTACGTGGTTCTATGGTTCGTGCTGAGCCGAACCAGATTCGGCCGGTACAACTATGCGATCGGCGGCAACGAACTCGCCACTCGGCTGGCCGGAGTTCCGGTCGATCGTTACAAGATCTATATTTTCGTGACGGCCGGCGTTCTTGCCGGGCTGACTGGCGTCGTGCTGACCGCCCGTCTCGGGTCTGGCGTTCCGACGCTGGGGATCGGGTTCGAACTTATATCGATCACCGCCGTGGTGCTCGGCGGCACGAGCCTTTTCGGCGGCGAGGGGCGGATCTGGGGAACGCTCGTTGGAGCGGCGATCACGGGCGTGATCGCCAACGGGCTCAGCATTCTGGGGGTGGGCGCCTACTATCAGCCGGTCGTCACCGGCATCGTGATCCTGATCGCGGTGCTGGCCGATCGATGGTTGCAAGTGAAATAGAGCGCGCGGGGGCGTGCCCGCTCCGCAGGGTCATGGACCGGCAAATCGGAATATCGGGAGAAGGTCTGGCGTCTGAGGAATTGGCACTGAACATTGTTCTGAATTAACCGCCGCCGCAAAACCCGTCGGGGGCGCATCGATGGGGAGACAAAACGATGAAGCGGGTCTTGTGTTATGGCGACTCGAACACTTGGGGCAACGCGCCGATGAGATCGATCGACGACGTGCGTCGCTGGGGCCCCGACGTACGCTGGCCCTGCGTGATGGCTCAGTCGCTCGGCAGCGGCTGGACGCTGATCGAAGAAGGGTTGCGCGGTCGCACAACGGTCCATGACGATCCGATCGAAGGGATACACTTGAATGGGAAGACCTATCTCCAGCCCTGTCTCGAGAGCCACTGGCCGCTCGACGTCATCACCGTGATGCTCGGCACCAACGATCTCAAGCCGAAATTCTCGCTCAATCCGACCGAGATCGCCTTCGGCGTGGGCGCGCTGCTGTTCACAATCAAGAGCCTAGTGCCGCCGTGGACCAATGCGCCGAAGCTGCTGCTGATCTGCCCTGCGCCGGCGATTGGCTCGGGCTGGCTGGCGCCCCTGTTCGAGGGCGCCGACGGCAAGGCCCAACAGATGGCCCCGCTCTATAAATGGCAGGCGGACCGGTATGGCGGAGCGTTCTTCGATGCGGGAACCGTCGCCAAGGTCTCAACAATCGACGGCGTGCATTTCGACGCCGACCAGCATCGGGTTTTGGGACTGGCCATTGCCGCCGAGGTCAAGAAGCTGGCCGGCTGAGGGTCAGCGCGCTGCGGCATTGTCATGTTTGGACGTGTATGGGGCCCGCCTGATCGCAACGGGCTTGGCAGGCCTGAGTTCCGAGACGAAGATGGTATGGGGCGAGCGGCGAAGGCGTGGCACTTTCGGCGCTGTCCAACAATCCGATGGAGCGCCCCATGCTGCAATCAAATGATCTCAGCCGATCGGCCACCGCCCTTAGCCAGGATAGCACGCTTATTGTCGTGATCGAGATGGGCCTGTCGAGCTGGCTTGTCGCAGGAATGGTCCCGGGCGTCGAGCGCCAGCCCCTGAAGAAACTGAAACCCGACGAGGACCAACTGCTGAAACTCATGGACCGATGGCGTCATGAGGCCGTCCAGGCCGGGCGTGTGATCGAACGTGTCGTCGTCGCCTATGAGGCGGGGCGTGACGGATTTTGGCTAGCGCGCTGGCTCCGGGAACGAGGCGTCGAAGCCTATGTCATCCACCCGTCGAGCGTCGCCGTTTCCCGCGAACATCGACGCGCCAAGACTGATCGCCTCGATACGGAACTGTTGATGCGCGCCTTTCTGGGCTGGCTGCGGGGTGAAAAACGTCACTGTAGCATGGCGGCGATCCCGACAATCGAAGAGGAGGACGCAAAACGACCCAATCGCGAGCGTGAAAAGCTCGTCGGCGATCGCACGCGCATCGTGAACCGGATGAAGTCGACGCTGTCACGCTTCGGGATCCGAGGGTTCAAGCCGACCTTACGCAAGGCCG
The DNA here is from genome assembly GCA_049517235.1 of Roseiarcus sp. Taxonomy (GTDB): domain Bacteria; phylum Pseudomonadota; class Alphaproteobacteria; order Rhizobiales; family Beijerinckiaceae; genus Roseiarcus. Next base: position 2,796 of record JBEKSH010000626.1, read on the forward strand.
ATGAAAAGCTGGGCGAACTTCGCACCGCCGAAGGAAAGCCTCTACCTGACAATACGCGTGCAGAGCTTCATCGTGACATGACGCGGCTTCGTGTGGTGCGCGAGCAGATTAAGGAAATCGAACAAGAGCGGCTGCGCAAGCTCGAGCCGGCGGCTCCCGCGGAGAAAGGCCCCCATGCGATGGTCCGC
>JBEKSH010000627.1:0-2980 GCA_049517235.1 Roseiarcus sp.
TCGTCATCGATCACCTCGATATCACGAAACCCTCGGCTCCGCGCGACGTCGACGAGTTCGAATTGGCGTCGCTGACTCTCGAGGGTGGTTTGAACTTGCGTCTGGGTGGACTGCCGAACATAGACCACCGCCTTGCGCTTCAGCACCGTCGCCGGCAGAAGATCAGCACTTGTCATTGTTGCGCTCCTCCGCCATCACGCCTGCGGCTTGCATCAAGAGGCTGGTCAATTGCGCTAGCGCTTTCGCGCGGTCTGATGGATTCATTCCTCGAAGCTGGATGGAATCGAACGCTATGCCGAGCTGGCGCGGGACTGTCGGCGGCGCCGGTGTTGGCGGAACCGATTTTGGGGCATTCCTCATTTTGCTTCTCCTGGACGATTCTCGAATCGTCCAGGAAGTTTCCTCTGAACCCGCGTTCAATGAGTAGCTGATGCAAGTCTATTAACGCAGTCACCGTCGCGCGGGGCGCGCCGATTTCCATTCTGGCGCAGGCGACCGGATCCAGCATCCAAGCCGGCAGCATCGTTATCACGCCAGGCGCCACCTCGACGTAAACGAACCTAGCCATGGAGCGATATTCGCTGCTTTGCAGCCGGACACGATGCCCATGCAGCGCGTGCCAACGATAATGAACGTGAACATATTGCCCGACATGGGCAGAATGATCGGTGGATGGACAATCGACGACAGGTCGCTTCTTACGCGAGGCTGGCGCGACACCCTGGCAGAGTGGATCGGTCGATCCCGAACCGGGCGTATCTAAAGCAGGCAACCCACGATTGCGATCAACGCTCATCCAGCTCGCTTGGCTATGGCTGCGCCATCAGCCGCAGTCGGTCCTGGCTCTGTGGTTTGAAGAACGGGTCAGGCGCAACGGCGGCGCTCTTAAAAAGACGACCATCGTGGCGCTGGCGCGAAAGCTGCTGGTGGCGCTCTGGAAATATGTGACAGCCGGCGTCGTCATCGAGGGAGCCGTGATGAAAGCCGCCAGACGATAGACGCTCACCGAATCCTCGAATCTTCCAGGACCTGATCAGTCTTGGCGGATCCAGGTGGACGAACCGCACCTGAGCATGGCCTGAAAAGCCGCCTTCAAGAATGGTTTCGTCTTCCTGAGCCCCGCCCGCTGCAAGCGGGATATTGGTGCAGCCGTCGTGAACGGCGACCGAATGTGAGGTTGATCTGGCGAGGAAACGACCAGGCCGTGCAATCGGGCTCAGACCTTGGATACCGAAACAGCCGCTGGAGTATTATTCATGCGCGTATGAATCCCATCCCTTGACCCGAACCTCCCCATGTGAGGCTCAGATCAGCCGTGAACTCGATCGGGTCGAACTGCTGCTCGAGCAGATCAAAGCGGTGGAGGCCGAGCGAGACGCGCTGCTTGCCCCGCAACAAGTCGCGACGCCGGCGCTGGCGGCGATGTTGCTCGCAATCAAGGGTATCGGGCCGGAGTTCGCCGCCATCCTCTGGTCGGAAGGGCTTTTCCGACACTTCGACAATCGCCGCCAAGTCGCTTCTTACGCGGGCCTGGCCCCGACCCCTTGGCAAAGTGGATCGGTCGATCGCGAACAGGGCGTGTCTAAAGCAGGAAATCCGCGATTGCGGACAACACTCATCCAACTCGCCTGGCTATGGCTGCGCAATCAGCCGCAATCGGCGCTGGCTCTGTCGTTCAAGGGCCGGGTCAGCCGCAATGGCGGCCGCCTCAAGAAGACGACCATCTTGGCGCTGGCACGCAAGCTGCTGGTGGCGCTGTGGAAATATGTGACTGCCGGCGTCGTCATCGAGGGCGCCATTGTGAAGAGCGCCTGAAAGGCGATCGGAAGAGATTGAAGCAATCTACCGGGACACGATCAGTCTCGGCGGACCCGGGTGGGCGAACCGAACGAATCCATGGCCTGAAAAGTCGTTATAAAGCCGTTATCAAGAATGGTCTCGTCCTCCTGAGCCTCCTCCGCCGCAAGCGGGATATTGGTGCAGCCGCTTTGCGCGGCGACCGAATGTGAGGTTGATCTGGTGCGGAAACGACCAGATCATGGAAGCGGGCTCAGACCTTGGATACCGAAACAGCGACCGGAGTTTCATTTATGCGCGACTGAATCTCACCCCTTGACCTGGACCTCCCCGTGTGAGGATTGGTCGCTCACGAGCCTCAAGCAGAAGCTGATCAAGATCGGCGCGAAGGTTGTCCGCCACGGGCGCTATGTCGCATTCCTGATGGACGACGTCGCCATTCCGAGAACCTTGTTCGCCGACATCTTGCGGCTGATCGGGGAACTGCGGCGGCCGCCCGTCACATCGACAGCGCAAGGCGTTCGATTGTCATGCGTTCGCTGCAAAACGTAGGAGATGTGCGTCGCGATGACGGAAAACACAACACTTTTCGGCGCTCAGCGAGGAGCCGCCCGCCACGACGCCGGTCCACAAACGGCGGCGGTTCGTCGGGCTTGTCAAAGACGCCAAATCGAGCCAGATTTGGGACAGGACCAGCGTCTGGGGAATGTCGGTTAACTCGCCCCGCCGGACCAAGGCAGCGTAGCGTCTCGCCAGGCTGGACCCAAGGAGGATGCCCAATGTCTGATATTGTAATCGTGAGCGCGGCGCGTACGGCTGTCGGATCGTTCAACGGAGCCTTTGCGGCGATTCCCGCGCACGAACTCGGCGCGGCGTCCATCAAGGCGGCGCTGGAGCGCGCGAAGGTCGATCCGTCCGAGGTCGACGAAGTGATTCTCGGCCAGGTGCTGACCGCGGGGCAGGGCCAGAATCCGGCGCGTCAGGCCGCGATCAAGGCTGGCGTCCCGCAGGAAAAGACCGCCTTCGGCCTCAATCAGGTTTGCGGCTCGGGCCTGCGCGCCGTCGCTCTCGGCTTGCAGCAGATCGCCAATGGCGACGCAAAGATCGTCGTCGCCGGCGGCCAGGAAAGCATGTCGCAGGCCCAGCACAGCGCGTATCTGCGCTCCGGCGTCAAAATGGGCGA
>JBEKSH010000628.1:0-5119 GCA_049517235.1 Roseiarcus sp.
TGGACTGAGCGGCTCGCCTTGACGACGCCGGCGATGGAATCGGTAGCTGCAGTCTCGAAAGCGGCGGTCGCCTTTTGGGCGCGGGCGTTAACGCTCGCGGCACGCTCTTTGACCGTCTCGGCCGTACGTATGACGAAGTTGCGGGCAACCTCCGGAACCTCGATCTTGCTCTTCCCTTTCTCAAGGGCGCCGACGACGGGCTTCAGGAGCTCCGCGGCCGCTTTGGTCTTCGTTATGCTCTTGGTCATTGGAAGTCTCCATTTTGTCGTGAGCTATGGCCACCTCTGTCCGCATCGGCTCAGGGGCTGAGTGGTTCTAATATGAACTATTGTGCAATGCAACATAATTGCTTGTCCTTGTCGGAAATCACATCCGAACATACTCATGGTGCTGACCGATATGATGGAGGATCCGCGCAACATCTTCTTCTGCGCTCATCTTCTGTTCTGCGCGAAGAATATCGAGCGGATTGGCGATCACGCCACGAATATCGCCGAGACGATCTATTACCTGGTCACCGGCGACGCGCTTCCGGCCGAACGCCCGAAGGGACGCCCTGACTTCGCTGCCGTACCGGTTGGGTTTGGTTGCGCAATGAACGAGGAGCGCAAAGAGCCGGCGCGCGCCGCCGCATTGACGTTACGCTCAAAGCCGACCCGACGGGTCCGCAGCAGAAGCTTCCTGATGCGCTTGAATTGGAGGGCAGGGCGCCCTGAATCAGCCTGAGCCGATACCTATCATGCCGCAATTGCCATGGACGCCGACAAGCGCCAGCGCGCGTAAGGGCATTGCCTGGAAGCCGGCGGCTCTGGCCAATCTCGTCCTGCGACGTTCGAAGCGCTGCTGAACGCAATCGCAAAAGCGCGCGCTCGGATGAACGATCTCGCCGAAGGCTGGCTCGAGCCAATCGAGGAGATCGCGCGAGTGGCTCCTAGACGGCAAGTCAACGATATTGACGAGCATTGAGCGCCAACGTGACTACGCCCCATCCGTCGCCGCAATCGGCTATTTCATCGTCGGCCTGTTGGGCTATGGGTTCAAAGGGCTGAGGGAATTGGGAATCGGCTCTGAATCATCGCTCACCACAGCGGTCGCGGCGCCTATCGCCGTGCTGGCGGTCGCCCTGATCACGCGGCGCGTTGGCAGCGCCAACGGCGAGCATCGAGTGGGCGCGCGTATTATGATACGATCTTTGGGGACAAAGCACCCTTCCGGACTGAGATACGCGAACTGGCGGCGAATGAACTGCTTTTGGCCATCGTCGGCCCCGTCGTAAATCGGCGCGGCGTTTGACTCTTCGCCTGATTGCCAGCCGATAAGGGGCCGCCAATCCTCTGCGCCGTCTTGGATAGGGGCCTGTTCAGGTCGCAGCGCGAAGCCGTTTCGGACGCCGCGCGGCAGGCGGCGCTCGCCTCTGGCGTCGCGTCGGCCTCGTGGCGGCCCGCGCCGCTTCGACGTCCGCCGGCGCCGGGGCCGCTTCCCACGGCCCCATCAGCACGTAGTAGAGGAGTTTTTCGAACTCGGGCCGGAAGAGGGCGATGATCGATTGCGGATCGGGCACCATCGCCGCGTCGGTCATGAGGCCGAACTGGACCCGGCCGTTGAAGGACAGAATCGAGACGCCGACGCCGATGTCGTGCGCCTGCGGAACCCAGAACATCATCTGCTTGATCTCGGAGCCCCCGAGGTAGAGCGGCTGCTGGGGCCCCGGCACGTTGGTCATCACCGCGCTGGCGCGGCTCAGCAACAGATCGAACAGCTGATCCTGCACGACTTTCGGCCCGTGGCCCAGAGCGGCGAAAAGCCCGAGCGTCACCGAGGGTTCATACGACCGCTTGAGCTCCTCCATGCGCCGGCGCACCTCATAGAGGCGTTCCAGCGGTTGTTCTATACCGACCGGCAACTCGACCGCCAGGATGCCGAAGCGGTTTCCAAGTTCCGGCTCGTCCTTCCCCGCGCGCAGATTGATCGGCACCAGGGCCCGAACCTCGACGCCGGTCGTTTCGTCGCCGTGTTGCTTCAGGTATCCGTGGAGCGACCCGGCCACGGAGGCGAGCAGGATGTCGTTGATCGAACACCCCAGCGCGTGGCCGACCGCCTTCAGTTCGGGCAGGGGGATCGGGTCCGTCCAGGCCACCCGCTTGACCCCTGAAGGCTTGCCCTTGAACCGGGTAGGGCTGTCGGTCGGCATCGTCAGGAGGTAGGCGAGCTCGGTCGCGATGCCCCTCCCGTCGTTCAGGTAGCCCAGGGCCCTCATGGGGTCCGCCAGCACCCCCATGTACGTGCGCAGGGCCTGGCCGGACAGGCGCAGGCCTTGTCCGACCGTCTGGCTCGCAAAATCGACGATCTGCCTGACCGGAAATCCGAGACCTTCGTCGTCCGCCAGCCCCGCGGGAGGCATGTGGAACTTCGACGGGGCGTCGGGCCGCTCGTCGGTGAGCGACAGCGTGACGCCGATCAGCGCTATCCCGTCCGCGATGCAATGATGGAATCGTTCGATCAGCGCGACGCCGCCCTCGTAGTCCTCGACGATGTCGTACTGCCAGAGAGGATGGCGGGGGTCGAGGCGCTCCGCGGCGAGGTCGGCGACGAACCGCTCGAGCTCCTTGCGCCCGCCCGGCGCAGGCAGGCGGACGCGTTTGATATGGCGCGCAATGTCGAAATCGGGATCGTCGCGCCACCACCTGTCCGTCACGCCGGATTCAACGCGCTGGCGGAAACGGCCATAGGCGAGCAGCCGCTCCGCGAGGGTTCGCTCGAGCCTGTCGATATCCACGGGACCGGCCAGCATGAAGAGGCCGACGATCATCATTGGGTTGTTCGGCCGATCCAGGCGCAGCCACGCGGTGTCCACCGAGTCCATGCGCTCACTGCGTGCCATATGGGGTTTCCTCAATCTCGCACCGCCACGATTGCCGTGACGCGGCGCTCTCAGCAAAGCTGTCAGCGCGTTGGGCAAGACCCTTATCGCCTGGCATCGCCTCTCCGTGCTTGTGGCTGCTGGCGAGAAACCCTCCGGCAGCAGGAAAAAGCCGCCGGCCGAGCTCGCGGCGCGGGGTGGAAGTTGAAGAGGCCGCCTTCGCGCCAGCGTGCACTCGGCGCTGCCGGCGCCGACAACCTCGATCTTCAGCCGCGGCGGCGGCATCGTCGCCGGGGAGTGCTGCATGGAGGACGAACACGCGCATACCGAGAGCGTCGAGGTGCGGGCAAGCCATTTTGGTCTTGGAGCCAATCCGGGGGCGCCTTACCTGATCGCCGACCGGCTGAGCCAGCCCGAAGGGCGCTGGCTGCCGTTCGAGCGCAGCGGGCTGCGCCGGCTGGTCTTTCCCGATCCTTGGCGCGGCATCCGACTGGCGGCCTGAATCCTGTTCGAAACAGAACAAATAAGAGCATTTCGTCGATGCGTTCGCCGCTTTGAACGGTCCGACAGAGGTTCTTGCCGGACCGAGGAGTTAGCCCGAGCGCATGAAACAACAAATTACGCCATAGTAATATTGCGAAAGATCAATGTTCTGGCGGGTTCTCCCGCTAGGCTGTAATCCTTTCCTCGGCAGTAGACGGACGAACACGGGGATCAAATGGTGCGAAGGAACGGCGGCAGCAACGGTTGCGTGCTGGTCACCGGCGCCTCGGCGGGCATCGGTCAGGAACTGGCCAAGGCGTTTGTGGAAGGAGGGTTTTCGTTGGTGTTGCTCGCGCGCAGCCGCGACAAGTTGCGCGAGCTCGCGGAGGACCTCAAGGCGGTCCACGGTGCGCAGGTGACGATTGTGCCGGCCGACCTCAACGACCCGAAGGCGCCGCAAGGCATATTCGACGCCGTGCGCGAGAAGGCGATTGAGGTCGATATTCTGGTCAATAACGCCGGCGTGCTGTTCGAGGGCGCCTTCGCCGCTACGGCGCTCGAAGACCATCTGCGGCTGCTGCAGGTCAACGTCATCGCCTTGACGGCGCTGACCCGGCTGTTCCTCGGTCCGATGCTGGATCGAAAGAGCGGCCGTATCCTCAACGTCGCTTCGGCCGCGGCGTTCATGCCGATCCCGAGCCTTGCGGTCTATGGCGCCTCGAAAGCCTACGTGCTGTCGCTGACCGAGGCGTTGTCGGAAGAGCTGAAAGGCACGGGCGTCACCGCGACGGCCCTATGTCCCGGCTTCACCGACACAGGCATAGTGGCGCAATCGAAGCGCGGTAGGCGGATCCCTTCCCTCGCAGTCATGGATGCGAAAGCCGTGGCGCAGGAAGGTTACTCGGCCTGCCTTTCGGGGAGAACGGTGCGGGTTGCCGGGTTGGCGAACAATGTCGCCGTCAGCGGGATTCAAATCCTGCCCCGTTGGCTAGTGCGCACGGTCGGTGGACTCATAGCGGGGCAGACGACGTGATCCGAAGTGGAGGCGCTTGATGCCAATTGTACAGGCAACGGGCATGAACATCGCGTATGTCGAAAACGGCGACAGGGCGGCTCCGGTGATCCTGTTGATCATGGGCCTTGGCATGCAGCTCACAGCATGGCCGGACGCATTTTGCGAGGGTCTCGCCGATCGCGGCTTTCGTGTCGTGCGGTTCGACAACCGCGACGTTGGTCTCTCGACCAAACTCAGGAGCGTGGGAACCATGGCCGTGGCCGCCGCGTTCGCCCGCGCGCTGGCGGGCCTGCCGGTCAAGGCGCCATATTTGTTGGCCGACATGGCTCGCGACACGATCGGCCTGATGGACGCGCTCGGGATCGCGCAGGCGCATATCGTCGGCGCGTCGATGGGAGGCATGATCGCCCAGATCATAGCGGCCGAGCACGCCGAGCGCGCCTTGAGCCTGACGTCGATCATGTCGTCGAGCGGCAATCCCGATCTGCCGCGCGGCGATGTGCGCTTGCTCGAGGCGCTATTCTGGCCGCGTCTTGTGTTCAATCGCGAACGCGCCATTCGGCGAGCGATGGACTTCTATCGTCTTATCGGCAGCCCAGGCTTTCCGACCAGCGAAGAACAACTGCGCGCCAAGGTCGAGCGCAGCGTTGATCGCTGCTATTATCCGGCGGGGATGGCGCACCACCTTCTGGCCATTCTCGCCTCCGGCAGCAGGGTCGAGATGCTGGCGCGGATTCGCGCGCCAACCCTGGTCCTGCACG
>JBEKSH010000629.1:0-2971 GCA_049517235.1 Roseiarcus sp.
ATTCTGAACGACAAGGGTGAGAATTTCATTATCCTGGACATGGGCGCCAACGAGCTCATGGACGCGGAGACCGTCGACACCGGGGAAGAGCGCATTGCCCAGTGTGATATCGTCATGACGGTGCTCGAAGTGCCGATTCCAGCTGCCGCTCGCGCGATGGAGCTCGGCCGCAAGCATGGCGCGAAGACTATCCTCAATCCGGCTCCGGCACGGCGGCTGCCCGATGCCATCTTCTCCTCCGTCGATTATCTGACGCCGAACGAGAGCGAGTTGCGCATCCTTTTGGGCCTGCCTGCTGATGATCCGAGCTCTTCGCGCGAACTTGCCAAAGAGCTACGCCGGCGCGGCGTCCACAACGTCGTCGTCACGCTCGGGCGCAACGGTGCTCTGATCCTCACTGACGAGCTTGACCCAACGGTGCCGGCGATGCCTTCAATTCCGGCTTCGCGGTGGCGCTGGCGGAAGGCCGCGACATCGTCGACGCGGTTCGCTTTGGCGTGGTCTGCGGCGGCATCGCCTGCACCCGCCTCGGCGTCATCCCCAGTCTGCCCGATCGCGCCAAGGCCGACGCACTATATGCCGAAGCGATGAAAACCGTATGGAAGGACATGACGTGAACCGCAACAGATTGCTCAATGCGCAACTCTCGCATGCCATCGCCTTGATGGGCCACGGCGACCTGATGATCGTCTGCGACGCCGGCTTTCCGATCCCCTCGACCGCATGGCGCATCGATCTGGCCATCGTTCCGGATGTTCCTGACCTCGAGACCGTGCTGGAGCCGATTGCGCGAAATCTGATCGTCGAGCGCGTCGCCTACGCCGACACGCTGCCCGTGCACAACGCGCCTCTGCTCGCCAAGATCAAACGCCTGTTCGCCGATGCGGATTTCGAGCCGATCAAGCACGAGACCATTCTTTCCGAGATGGCGGTGAAGGCCAAGGTGATCGTAAGGACTGGCGCTTTCGACCCGTGGGGCAACATCCTGCTTTATTCCGGCGTCGACGTGCCCGCCTGGTTCTCCAAGGAAGGCGTGGTCGCGCCCGAGTATTACGCGAAGAAGATGAAGGGCTGATGCCGCGCATCTTCGATTTCGGCGGCCGCGACGTCGAACGCAGCCAAACCGTCGCGGGCCTGCGCGCCCTCAAGGGCGCAAGACGGCCCGCCGCACAGGTGACGGCGGAGACGGCCGACGAAGCGGCCGCGGCCGAAGCGGCCGGCGTCGAGATGGTCGTCTGTCGCGCTCGGCCTCAGGCGCCCTCATGGCACACCCACACGGCGTTCTGATGACGCTTGAATCCATGTCCAGCACGACGCCTCGCGGCGGACGGCGAGCATGAACGCGGTCGATCCATTGTCGGGCCGCAGTCGTTAAGCGTTGTTGGGGTGTACGCCCCCTGCTCTCCAGCATCCAGGCGCTTTCACGATCGGATTGGATAAAGCTGCCGACGCATCCGGCAGCTTTTATTGATGCGCCAGTCCGAAGGCAGATTTGCCGCACTGCATCCCCGGCGCCCCAACCGACAGTCTGTCTCGGCGCACCTCGCCCATGGTTGCGGGCGCGGCACGCCGTCAAGGGCCGCGTCGCTTTGCGCCGTTCAGGTGGGATTTGGAGGGGTCTTTGCTCGCAACCTACTTCAAATTGCTGATCGCCTGGCGCGATGGATAGAGCTTGCCGCTGGCATAATTCAGAAAGTCGAACAGAAGCGCCTGCCGCACGGCCATGCCATTGCGACCGATTGCGCCGTCCTGCGCGCCCGGCTTGCGGGTCTGGCGCTCGAAGGGGCGGGCGCCGATATTAGTCGCTGACCATTATCGAATTAAGATCGCACCACATCCTCAATGCTCTCTCCTCGGCTTTCGCCTCGAAATCGTACCATTGATCGAGTGCGCGCCTTCGGTCCAACAGATCCTTAGAATCTGGCGTAGGCGCCTCTTCTGCTGAAAAGTTGCCAAACTTCGTCGAAGTCACCGCAAGAATTTGCGGGCGAAATCTAACGCAAGCGGCTTGCCGAGATCGAGTTCTCTCTTGTCACTCTTGTCAGGTATTTGGAGGTATTTCTCACTGTCGCCAATGTCATCCGGCAATGTATCGTCCAAGTCATCGGAGAGCTCGGAATGCCAATAGACCTTGCCCGACTGTTTGCACAGAAAGGCCTGATGTTCGTCCCCACCGCCAGCGCAGACGAATTCGTAGGCTTCCAGTATGTCCTTCAAGCTGACAGGCATTTGCGTTCGGTGGCCGCTATACATTCGCGTTGGGGAAGGCAACAAAAGTGTCCCTATCGTAGCCCCGCGTCAGTGACTTTCAACCGCAAAGGCTCGGCCGTATCCCTTCCTCGAAGGAGGAAGGAACTGGTAAGGGAGCAAGAACATTATGGTTTCCTGCGCGTGGCTGAGGCAGAAAGAGCGACATGGGGCGACTGGCGAAGGACATGAATCTTTGCCGCCGGTAGAACGTGATGGCGTTTTCATCTTTCGCATCGACGATAAGCGCGAAGGCCGTTGTTTCGCTCTTGAAAGCGCGGAGCGCTACGTCGGCAAGTATGGCGCTGCCGAGCCCCTTGCCCTGGAAGCGCTAATCGACGGCAAGACAACGTCGACCATTCGATTCACGATGCGCGTGCGATCGCCGACAAGCATTTCATGCTCGCGATTGGGCCGTTTTGCGTCTTCCTCTTCGATCGTCGGGATCGCCGCCATGCTGCAGTGGCGCCTCTCACCCCGCAGCCAGCCCAGAAATGCGCGCATCAACAGTTCGGTATCGAGGCGGTCGGTCTTGGCGCGTCGATGTTCACGTGACACGGCGATGCTCGATGCGTGCATGACTAGGCCTCAACGCCCCGCTCTCGAAGCCAGCGCGCCAACCAAAATTCCGTCATGCCCCGCTTCATAGGCGACCACCACGCGTTCGATCGCATGCCCGGTCTGAAGAGCCTCGTGACGCCATCGGTTCATGAGCTTCAGTAGT
>JBEKSH010000630.1:0-2965 GCA_049517235.1 Roseiarcus sp.
GCTGGCCAAGCCTCCCCGAAAAGCCTTCCGATCAGATCATTGACCTCGCCGCATGATCCGATAACCTCAAACCGCTGGAGATCGCCTCAAGCCAATTCCAACACCGAATGCGACGGCGCCTAAGAGATTATTTTGGCAGAGTAATTTGTCTGACGACTCGGCGACTTTTCAGGATCGCGCGCAGTTGGGGTGAACGCGTGAAATGCGGCGAGGCGCTTGCCGGTTTCTCGGTCCGATGAAACAAGACCCCACTCTTGGCGACGGCGAGCGCAATAAGCAGCAGGAACGCGCAGCCCATGGCGAAACTGACTGTCATCACAGCGTCGTCGGCACGATAGGGAGCAAACAGGCGATAACGCAGATAGATGCCCGCGTAAACGCCGATCAAGGCGAGAACGCCGTTGGGCGCGGGGCCCAACCCCAAGTCCTTCATGATGAGATCAAGGACAAAGCCCGCCGTCAGGCAGCCAACGACCACCATTAGAAAAAGAAAGGACAATTCGCCAGACGGCAGCTTTTCCAGATCGGCGAGCCAGGGAATCGCGCTCACGCCAATAGACCCGTAAGGCGCGATCGGCGGCCGGCAATCGACAATACGCCGACGCGTCCTGACGAAGAGTAACCTACGATCGGTTGCAATACCGTTAACGCGCGATGGTTCGCGCACGGCGTTCGCCTGGCCGCTTCGTCGGACAGTCTAAGGAGGGGGATTGGGACGAGATCAGCGGTGCGCCATGAACTAACCCGGCCACAACATGAAGATCAGCAGGCCGATGCACGCGACGAAGACCGCAAGTGCGATCAGACCCGTCGCGAAGCGGGAACCTCTGTCGCATCGCTCGTTGCCCGGCCGTCCTGAGCCTCTCGCCGGCGGAACTAAAGCGGCCAAAGCATGATGAGCAATAGACCACAGAGCCCCATAGCAAGAACAACCATGGCCCCGGTCATTAAGAGGAGCGCAAGGGGACGCGTCGCGGGCTCGGATGAAGATTCTTCGAATGGCGCCGGTGGAATCTGACTCATTGCAGCGCCCATGCCTTCAGCGCGATCGATCGAACGCGCGAGCATGAGCCTGCGCTTGATGGCGAGACTCGGCATACCGTCCCCTGGGTCAAAGCGCCAGGGTTGGAATCTACCCATAGGGCTCTGATAAGGGCGCTGCCGACACGGAAGCCTTTCCCCGATCGACGCCCAATTCGGCGAAAATCTGGCGCGCCCTGATCGCGAACGTCGGCGTCGCGCTTGCCGTGACTCTTGTTCGCCAACCTCGCCGCAACCGTGGCTCGTTGGCTTTCGTCAAGGCGACGGCGCGTCAACCCAAAGCGCAATAACGCAGAGAACGAGAATGGCGGCGATGGTGAGAACTGCGATCACGACAGTCATGTCAGCGACCCGGGCCGATTGGAGACTCGATATTGCCGCGAAAATCCAAATGTCCGATTGTTTCGACCGCGAGGAGGTGATTAATTCGCAGCAACGATTTCAAGTCTGCGCCCGCGCTCACATCGGCCGACGGCGGCGCTTCTAGCCGTCGCGACGTTCGTTGCGCGCCACGATCCGTAGCGCGTCATCGGGCAGGCGGCGCTGCAATTTCAGCGCGTCCGTGGCCGGCGAAGTCATCGGTCGCTCGATTTCTTCGGACGTCGTCGGAACGACTGGCATTGCTTTGGAATGAATTGGGGCGAAGAACGTCGTTCGGTTCACTCGTCAGAAACGCAAACATATCGTGACCGGTCTTCTTCATGTGAAGAGGAAGCCGTGGAAGGTGTCCGCGGCGTAGGAAAATCCGACGACGTGGCCCGCGTCGTTGATGCCGAGGCCAACGCTGAAGGCGCCAATGACGCCGGACGCGTGAGGGATGTCGACCGTTGTGTAGCTACCGTGGTTTTCAACGAAGTTGTGGGGTCCGCTGCTGTCGTAGTTAGTCCCGACGTTCTCGCCCTTGCTGTCGTCGTAAATCCCGACGATTTGACCGATGTCGTTGATGCCGTTGGCAACGTCATAGACCGGACCGCCTAAGGGATCGTGGAGCGTGCGGTAACGCGTCGCCATTTGGTAAACTCCCTGAACGAAATTCAAGGGCGCGATCGAAACCCCACATTGCAGAGTGGGGTTTCGCTATAGGCGGCTCGCCGCCGTCAAGCAAACATAGCTATGCAAGCCTCCCCTTATGACTCCGTGGCCAAGAATAACGCCGCTGTCCGAGCGCTCGCGCAATTCGGGGAGGTTAAACTGGAGCCGCTCAGCGAATGAGCCGCGCCGAAAGCGATCGCTCTTTGATCAGCCCGGCCTCAGACTCACGCGCGGCGGCTTCCGGCGCCCTTCCCGCGTCATCCCGCGGCGTTCCTGCCCCAGAGCCCAGAGATAGTCCTGACGCCCGATCGAGAGCGTCGCCAGGGCGTCGATCGCCCATCTTCTGCGGCGCGGGCGTGATGCAAAAGCGCCGATGCGATACTATCTATCGAGAACTATGCTCTCGAAGAACGCGATATATTGCAGCGCGGGGATCGCCGCGGCGGCTGTCGTGGCCGCGAGCGCGACGCTTATCGTCAGGCTTCCAATCACGTGGCCCGGCCTGCCGGCGTCGCCCGCCGTCGTTTCGGACAGCGCGAATTCGACGGCCGCGACGCCCGCCCTCTCGCCGGCGGCCAAGGTGGCGACGGCGCTCGCCGCTGGCCTCGAGCCTGCCGCTGCGCCCGCGAAAGCCCGTACTGCGGCGTCTGAGCTAAGCCTGAGCAAGCCGGCCCTGTTGCGGCCGGCCTTTGACATTGTGCGCGTCGAGCCGACAGGCGATGCCGTCATCGCCGGGCATGCGGCGCCAAAAGCGGTAATCGAGTTGCGCGACGACGGGCGCGTCGTGGCGGAAGCGAGCGCCGACGCGTCGGGAGACTTCACAATGTTGCCGCCGCCCTTTTCTGCGGGCGGGCACCGTCTTGAACTGGCCGCCCGAACCGGCGACGCGACC
>JBEKSH010000631.1:0-5002 GCA_049517235.1 Roseiarcus sp.
GAGCCCGTCGCCGAGGACCCGATCATGAACGTCGCCGATCCGGTTGCCGGTCGTTGCGGCGATGGCGAAGCACTCTACGCTCGCCGGCAGAGGCACGGCCTGCCGCGCGTCGCCCCTGTGCTCGAAACGATCACGGCCCTCCCAATCCTGGTCGAGCAGATTGCCGTAGCGAAGGTCGGTGACGCCGGCGCTGCGAATCCTGCCAAAACGCGCGAAGGGCGCGGTGTATGGGCTTTTTCCGAGGGTGAGGTCGACCCATTGGCCGCCGCGCTCCAGCGGCGCCCCGTGGTGCGGGGTGCCAAGGAAAATCAGCTTTTGGAGGCGCTGCGGCCAGTCATGTCCGGCGACGGCGCCATAGTGGTATGCGCTCCGCGACACCAGCCCGCCCATGCTGTGCCCGATGATGACCAGTTCCTCCACGGGCTCCGGCCACTGCGCGACCAGCGCGTTCAGCAGCTCCGCGAAGGCGCGTCCGTTGATCGAAATATGCAGGCCGGAGTTGTAGTGCAGATACAGCGGCGTGTAGCCGAGGTCGCGGGCAAGGGCGGCGCCATGATCATGCCCCTTCCTGTTCCATTGCCGGTCGTTCAGGCCCAGACCATGCACCAGCACGGCCAACCGACCGCTCGGCCGGGAAATGCTGGCCGCGAGACTCTTCGCGTCCAACCGCAGGAAATGCCCGTTGTGGCGCACGCGCATCGGAATCGCCAATGGATTGCCCGTTGCAACCAGGTGGTCGCCCAGGACTCCGTTCAGCGCTGCATGCACCGCCTCGCGGTCGGGCGACGGACTCGCCTCGCCGAGCAACGGAGCGAGCTGCGCGAGAGGGACGTCGATTCCCCGCCCCGCCAACCGGATGGCCACTCGCACGCCCCGGTAGAGCAATCCCGCAACGCCGCTCATCGGTTCTCGCGACGGCGCCCCGAGAAAGCCCGGCGCGCGAGCGATGTTGTGGTGCATGGATTCCACCAGGCCGACCAGCCCCGCGGCGGCGTCGAACGCCAGCATGCTGAATCCGCGAACTTCCGACGAAGAAACCCCAGTGGTATTGGTCATTGGACCTCCACTTGTCGAAAGCCGGCGCGCTGGCGCGGAGCCCTTCGACCGAATCTGGAAATATGTCGTATTTCGGGCATAGCAGCTTTAGGGCGCAAGGCAACACAAACAATCGAGGCCATTGTCGCGTTCGAACGCTGAATAATCCGCGACGTCGCTCCGCAGCCGCGAATTTTTCCCTGCTCTGGCGCCGCGCGGGGCTGTCGCGCATCGCGCTCGCCCGAAAAATGCCCAGGGATTTCGAAAAATCGGTTGCGGTTGCGCGAATGCTATAGCACACGGGCCGCCGCTGGCGCCATGCGCGATAGCTCCACAGCCCAGCCGCGTTCTGGAAACTGGCCCGCTGAAGGAAACACGGCCCCAATGACACTGAGGCGACGGAATTGCTCCGGACCCTTCAGCCGCCTCTTCCAATGCGGGATTCCCCACCCGCTACGCCGCAGCGTGCATTCCAAGAACCGCTTGAGAGAGGTACAGGGGACGGAGGGCCTTCGTTATGCCGCTTCTTCGCGTTGATACTTTTCGCGCAGCACTTTTTTGTCGACCTTGCCCACCGAGGTCAGCGGCAGGTCCTTGACGATCACGATCCGATCAGGGACCGCGACCTTCGAGATGACGCCCTTGTCCATATAGGATTTCAGGTGGGCGCGAAGCGCCTCTTCCGCGGCTTCCGCGACCCCGCCGGCGAATTGCGGGTCCACAACGACCAGCGCCATCGGGCGTTCGCCCCATTTGGCGTCTTTGACGGCGATAACCGCCGCCTTGAGGACGCCTTTCTTCTCTGAAATGATGTCCTCGAGCTGGATCGACGAAATCCATTCCCCGCCGCTCTTGATGATGTCCTTGAGGCGGTCGACGATGTGGACGCATCCGTTGGCGTCCCACGTCGCCACATCCCCCGTGTGCAGGTAACCGCCGGCCCAAAGTTGCTCCGACGCCTCGGAATTGTTGAGATAACCCATGGTGAGCCACGGGGCGCGTGTGACGATCTCGCCCTCGCTTTTTCCGTCACGCGGCACGTCCGCCATATCCGCATCGACGATGCGCAGATCCACCAGCGGCCCCGGAAAGCCGGCGAAAGTCCGGTACCCCACCTGCTGCTCCGGGTCTTCCGACAGCTGCTTTGTGCTCAGGTGCAAGGCGGACAACATCGGGCACGACTCGGATTGCCCGTAGCCGGTGAAGACGTCGACGCCTCGCGCCAGCGCGGCTCTCGCCAGCGATCGCGGCAGTGCGGAGCCTCCGACCACCATCTTCAGCTTGGAGAGATCCACATCCTTGCTGCCGGGCGCGGCGAGCAGCATCTGCAGTATCGTCGGGACGCAATGCGTGAACGTCACGCCCTCTCGCGCTATCAATCCCAGCAGCACATCGGGCGCATAGCGCCCCGGATAGACCTGTTTGACGCCGGACAGGGTGGCCGTGTAGGGGCAACCCCATGCGTGGACATGAAACATCGGCGTCATCGGCATGTAGACGTCGTCCCGATGAAACCGACCCTGGCTGGGAGCCAATCCGTACTCGACCAGCGCGGCGAGCGTGTGCAGCACCAACTGACGGTGGCTGAAATACACCCCTTTCGGGCGGCCCGTCGTGCCGGTCGTGTGAAACGTCGTCGCGCGGGTGTTCTCGTCGAAATCCGGGAACTGGAAGAAAGGCGAGCTCGCTTCCAGCAAATCCTCATACTCGCATTCGATCGGCAGACGCGTGGTCGGCCGCTCCTTGCGGTCGTGCAACAACACGTATTTGCGCACCGATGGCAGCTTGTCGGCGAGCTTCTCGACGAGCGGCAGGAAGTCCGAGTTGACCAGCACGGTGGAAGGGCGTGCGTCGTTCAACGCGAACAGCAATTGCTCGGGCGCCAGGCTGAGATTGACCGTTTGCAGCACCGACCCCATCATCGGCACCGCACCGACCCCATCATCGGCACCCCAAAATAGCACTCGTGATAGCGGTCACTGTCCCAATCGAGGACGGCGACGACTTCGCCCGGCCCGACGCCGATCTGCGACAAGCCGCTCGCCAGCCGCCCAATGCGCTCGCGGAAAACCCGGTAGCTATGCCGCCTCAGGTCGCGATACACGATCTCCTGATCCGGCGAGTGGGCGAGCGGATAATGGAGCAGATGTTTGATGAGAAGCGGATATTGATAAGCCGAAGGGCTGAACGCGATGAGATTGTCCGCCATGGCTTACCTCGCCTGCAAAAGGAAATTTTGAAAACCATACGATCGGCGCATCAATACGCATTGATCAGGATCAACGCCCGCCCCACGGCCGTCGCGGCGCAAAACCGGCCAGTCTTATGCTCTAGGTCTTGATGCTCTATGTCTTGGCCGGACCGGGCTCGGAGGCCGCGCGTCTGTTTGCTCGTCCCGAGGACGTCGGCGCGGTTCGCTTGACCGTGTTCGCGGACTTGGCCGCCGCCCTGATGGGTTTCGCCGCCGACGGCCTTTCGGCGGCCTGGGGTCTGGGCTTGACCCGCGCCGGACTGACGCCGGCCGACGACACCGATGGCGCGATTTCGATGGTCTCTATGGCGTCGGGCCGGCTGAGCGCTTCGCTCGCACGCTTCAGCAGTTCAAATTCTTCAACCAGAAAACTCGCGATCCGTTGTGTGTCGGGAACTGCGGCTCGGCAGGCGATCAATCCAAAATCGAGATTATCGAGGTAGCTCTGAACGGTTACGTTCAGCGCACAGCCGTGATAGGGGATCGACACCGGGAAATAGTGCGTGGCCGCCGCCCCCGAAAAGTAAAACGGCTTGCGCGGACCCGGCAAATTGGAAATGATTACGTTTGCCGCTGGGGGAAGCAGATCCGCGGCACCCGTCATTCCCACGAGCCGGGCCAGCCCGGTTACGACGATCGGCGCGCCGATTACCGAAATATCCGTCGTCAACACCTCCTTGACGTCGGCGAACAGTCCCTTGGCGTCTTGTGCGGAGGCCTTGATGGCGGCAAGCCGCTGCAGCGGCCCCTCCAGGTCGGTCGCCAGCTTGCACAGAGTGAACAGCACCTGGTTGTTGAGCCGGTCGTCGTCCCGTCCGCGCAGAGAGGCGGGCACGGCAGCGGTCAGCGGAGCGTCCGGGAGCGCCCGGCGTTCGCTGAGATAGCGCCGCAGCGCCCCGGCGCAGATCGCCAGCACGATATCGTTGATTGTTGCGCCCCTCGCCTTGGCGACTTCCTTGGCCTCGGACAGCGAGACCGACGCCGTGCCGAAGCTTCGCCGTCCGGAAATCGATGTGTTGAAGATCGTCTTCGGAGTGTCTCTGGCGACTGCAATCAGATAGCGCACGTCTTCGCCCGGGCGCCGTGCGATCTTCGCAACGGTTCGCGCCGCGGCCGGCAGCGATCTGATCAGCCGAACCCCCTGGCCAATGAAGTCAGCGAATGCGGCACCGATCAATCTGGGAAAATCGGGAGATTCGGCCTTCGCGACTCTTGCGGTTCGCGTATCGATCGGCGGCGGATCAGGCGACAGATCGAAGATGAATGGCAGAATCGCCATTCCAGCCACGCCGTCCATGTCAGCGTGATGGACCTTGACGTAAACTGCGAATCCCCCGTCCTCCAAGCCCTCGATGAGATAGTATTGCCACAACGGACGCCGGCGATCGAGCAGGGTCATATGCAACTCGGCGACCAAGCTCCGCAGTTGCTCCATTGTGCCGGGCCGCGGCAGAGCCATGTGGCGGATGTGATAGTCGAGATCGAGACTGTCCACATCGACCCACACCGGATGATCAATCGCCAGCGGCATCGTCCGGGGCCGCCGGCGGTAGGATGGGAGCAAGTCGAACTGCGCCACCGTATGATCGCGGAAGCTCTCGAACAGCCTTTCGCCCGACGCGGCGGCCGGGCCAAATATGGCGAGGCTGCCGAAATGCGTCGGCGTCTCGGGCGATTCCAGATAAAGGAAATAGGCGTCCAATGCCGAAAGGCGGT
>JBEKSH010000632.1:0-2956 GCA_049517235.1 Roseiarcus sp.
CGGCGACATAAGGCGTGATGTAGTCATGGGCGTGGTAGAAAGCGCTCTTACGCGCGCGCTCATAGGGAATGCGTGCGACGCCTTGGAGTTTATTCGTCAAGAATTCATTAGCTGCTTTCTCGATGAAGCCAGTGACATCGACATCCGCCGGGCCGCCGTTGGGTGGATTGTATTTGAAGCCGCCCTCGTCGGGCGGATTGTGCGACGGACTAATGACGATCCCATCCGCCAGACCGGTCTTGCGGCCGCGATTGTAAGTGAGGATCGCATGAGAAATCACGGGCGTTGGTGTGTATCCCCCGTGCGCGTCGACCATCGTCTCCACGCCATTGGCCGCGAACGCTTCGATAGCGCTGGCGAAAGAGGGCTCAGACAACGCGTGCGTATCCATGCCCAGGAACAGAGGCCCTTCGATACCGGCGTGGCGGCGATAGAGGCAAACAGCTTGCGAGATCGCCAGGACGTGCGCTTCGTTGAAGGATGCGGCGAAGGCGGAGCCGCGGTGCCCCGAAGTGCCAAAAGCGACGCGTTGCGACGCGATCGCAGGATCGGGCGCCAGCGCGAAATAGGCGGTCACCAAACGAGGAATATTGACCAACTTTGATCGCGGAACCGGTTTGCCGGCAAGTGGGCTGATGCGTTCCGACATGTGAGCCTCTCGATCATCCAAGAACGACGCGCACACGGTGGGTGGCTCCGTCGTCCACCAAGGGTACGAGAAACCTATTGTCTCCCGCCAGCATTTCGTCATCGAGCCTGATTGCAAGGAAGCCGCGGCTGACGCCAAGCGGGTTATCGACCATTGTCTCATAACGCGCCGAACGATAGCGGAGGACGATCTTGAAGCTCGACCAGCCGCGCGGGATGCAAGGATCGAGCGCCAGATTTGCGCCGTGCACGCGAAATCCCAAAATCGCTTCCAGCGCGACGCTATCTATCCGGCCGAACCCGTGTACCATGTCCATCCGCCGCGTCCAACGACGGTTCGGAACAGATATCCGCGCCCGATCGACACAAACGGGCTTGCGAGGTATTCGTCGCTTGTGAGCGTTATGATGTCTCCAAAGCCGCGGTGGTCGAGATTGCCTGCATTCGCGTGGTGCAGCGCATGCGTGCGGCGCCAAAAGCCGTAAGGCGTGAGGGTCACGACGCCTATGATCCTGCCGACCCAGTCATTGGTGGCGCGCCACCGGAAGCAGGCGCCGTGTCCGCGATCGTGCTGAATCATGAAAAGACGCATGAGAAAGCAAGCGGTCGGAATAGCCAGAAGGAGGCACAACCAATAGCTGACGCCCAACGCCACCCACATCAGCGCCCAGAGAATGACGAAAGGCGCCGCTGTGATCAGCAGCTCATAGGTGCTGCGTGAAACCTGCGGTTCGCGGTAGCAGTTGATAATCCGGGTCCAGCTTTGTGGGTCTTCCAACTGGGTCATGGTTCCGGCCCAAGCGCCAGCCGATGATTGTTACCGAATAGTTCACGCCATTGCTGGGCCGGCGCAATGCGCTAATTCTTTTGGCTTGATACTGGGATCGCCGGCGAAACATCAGAAGGCAGCGGCTATTCGCCGTCGATCAACCCGATGAACACCATCGCCGATGCGATTCCCCCCAAAGCAAAAAGGCCGCCGATCCCGCTGCCAAGGGGAACGATCAAGTCACAGCCCAAGGCCAGCAGCGCCGCGCCGACCAAGCCCGTTACGATCAAAATCCAACTCATTGGGCTCGACCCAGAGTCTGCTGGAATCTTCTGCGCGCGCAAAGTATCAGCCACAGCGCCAGCAATGGGCATACCCCCAACGATGGTAGTAGCCGCTTCTCCACCAGACCTTATCGACCTGGGCCGAGGCGACGGGCTGTGACAAGGAAGGTCCGGAAAGAGTAAGGGCCGATGCCGGGCTCAACGAGAGCGCGAGCATGGCGCCGCCGGCGAGGGCGGCGATTGCGACGATGCGTAAACGCATGTCCTATTTCCTTTGATGAGCGTCCTTTGCTTCGCGCCTGACAGGCAACGATTTCCCCAAAGGGCGAAAAGTTCAGGCGCGGATTTGCGCCTGATGCGACACCCTGAATATCGCGTCTTCGCGGGCACGGTTAGGGTCGGAATCTACTCACGCGCTCGGACTACTCTCCGCAACCACGGCGCGCTGACTTTCGTCAAGGTGACGGCGGATCGCAGCCGTCAATGCAAATCCTCGCGGGGCGAACCGCCCGACCGGACAATGGCAGCGTTCAGGGCACCTTCAGCTTCAATGTCGCCAACGAGGTGCCGCGGCACCTGCAGGAGGCCACGTTCACCAGCAACAAGCGAAGACCAAAGGCGATTGTCGCGCCGGGGCCATCGCCGCGAATGATCGGGGCGCCTGACAGCGCGTCCGCGTGGGCGATCCGGATTCGGTGCTTGATGCTGGTGCTCCGAACTCCGCTCATTTTGTTATCCTCAATGTCATCGTCGGCGATCAAAGCGCCTCTGGCCGAGCGTAGGTATATTCCGGACCTACCCCACTTTCACCGCGCCGAATATGCTTTCAGCATCAGAGTCGAACGCGAGAATGCTCGAAGCATGTTGCGCTTCGCGATGAAAACCACGGAGAACATAGCATTATGGACAAAGACAGGATCATCGGCTCCGCAAAGGAGCTCAAAGGTGCGGCGAAGGAAACCATCGGCAAGGCGACAGGCGACGCCAAGCTGCAGACTGACGGCAAGGCGGACCAAACCGAGGGGAAGGTCCAGAACGCCATCGGTGGCGTCAAAGACGCGGTTCGAGACACGCTGAAGAAGTAACACAGAGGAGGAACTATGGACATGACAACGCTGTTGCTTATCGTCGTCGTCTTGCTCTTGCTCGGCGGCGGCGGCTGGTACGGCCGAGGACGCTGGTACTAGACGGTCCCTCTGACACCCTCCGTCCTAGATCAGGCCTTCGACATGACTGACTCGGATACGGAGAGTAT
>JBEKSH010000633.1:0-2953 GCA_049517235.1 Roseiarcus sp.
GTCGCTGGCGGGCTGGCGCCGGTCACGATCGCCATCATCTACGCCCTGGGCCCGACGACGCGGCTCGACAACCTGGCGCTATGCCTGCTCTGCCTCGGCGCGCTGATCTATTTCGTGGTTCTCGCCAACCGGCTTCATGCGACCTCGATCGACGTGCAATTTTTCCAAGCGGAGAAAGACGCGCTGATCGCCGAACTCGAACAGGCCAAGCTCAATTCGGACGAGGCGCGGCGGCGCGCCGAGGAAGCCAATCTCGCCAAGTCTCGCTTCCTGGCGACGATGAGTCATGAATTGCGCACGCCGCTCAACGCCATTCTCGGCTTCTCGGAGGTGATGAAGGCGGAGCTCTTCGGCGCCCATGCAGTGCCGGCCTACAAGGAATATTCGGAAGACATTCATTCCAGCGGCCAGCACCTGCTGATGCTGATCAATGAAATACTCGACCTGTCGCGCGTCGAGGCGGGGCGCTACGAACTCAAGGAAGAATCGGTCGCGCTGATCCACATTGTCGAAGAATGCCGCCATCTGCTCGCCATGCGCGCCAAGAACCGCGGCATCAGCGTCGTCGAATCGCTCGACGAAGCGCTGCCGCGCATCTGGGTCGACGAGCGCGCCGTGCGCCAGGTCACGCTGAACCTGTTGAGCAACGCGATCAAATTCACGCCACAAGGCGGCTCGGTCACCATCAAGGTGGGCTGGACCAGTCCGGGCGGCCAATATCTGTCGATCCGCGACACCGGTCCGGGCATTCCCGAAGAAGAAATTCCGGTGGTGCTGTCGTCGTTCGGCCGGGGAACGCTCGCCCAGAAGAACGCCGAAGAGGGCACCGGCCTCGGATTGCCGATCGTCAAAGGGCTGGTGGAACTGCACGGCGGCGAGTTCAAACTGCTTTCCAAAGTGCGCGAGGGCACCGAAGTCATCGTCATATTCCCGCCCGAGCGGGTCATGAACGCCCTGCCCCAGCTCAATCCGGATGCGCCCGAGCCGCCGGCGCGCGTCTCGATGCGTCGCCCGCTGCGCAAGGCGGCGGCCTGACAATCTGCTCTCCCGTAAAGACACGGGGGGCCCCGGCGTTCCTGGCGCGAAGGCCCGCACGGCCTCGCCTGTCAGCGCCACACGGCGAGCAACGTTCCCATCAGCGCCAGGGCGATCAGATTGAAGCCGGCGTTGATGAAGAACAGCTTCAAAGGCCGCTGCTCATAGGTCGTCACGCCGAGCAGAATCACGGCGACGAAGCCCAGCCAGTTGAAGAAGCCGACCGCAGCGCCCTGGCCGACGCCCGCCGCGCCGGCATAGACGACCGCGTGGACGAGCACGAAGGCCATCACGAGCGAGCCGACCACATCGATGACGATCGCCTTAGGCAGGCCAGCCTTCATCCGCGCCTCGTCGAGGCCGACCAAATCCCTCCAGGCGGGCGCGAACGCGAACGGCGAATACCACAGGGCGCCCACCACGATGCGAAGCACGGCGGCAACCAGCAGCGCCCAATAATTGATCGCGATATCCTGCATTGAACCGCCTCCCCCCAAAGAGAATTCAAGGATGCTGAATATTTTGCAAGGAGGATATCGATTTTCCGGACTCCCTCCGCGCGCGGCCTTTGCGCCGATTCGCGGGCGCGCGCCGGGCGCGCTTCGAGCGCGATCCGCTCCATGCGGCGCCCCTCGGTTGCCGGACGATGGGCGCGGGCGGCGCCGTTCACTCCTGCTTCCCCGCCACCCCCGCCTCCGCGAATGTCGCCATGCCGATATGGCAGGCGAGCGCGCCTTTGACGATTCCGACCGCCAGCGCCGCCCCCGAGCCTTCGCCGAGCCGCATGGACAGATCGAGGATCGGCTTCTTGCCGAGGCGGCGCAAAACCTCGGCGTGCGCGCTCTCGGCCGACACATGCGCGGCCATGCAATGGTCGAGCGCCGTCGGATCGAGGGCGCGCAGGATCGCCGCGCCCGCGCAGACGACGAAGCCGTCGAGCAGCACCGGCACGCGCTGGATGCGCGCCGCCAGAATGGCGCCGGCGATCGCCGCTATCTCGCGCCCACCGAGGCGCCGCAACACCTCCAGCGGATCGTGCAGATGATCGCGGTGCAGCGCGACCGCCGCCGCCACCGAGCGCGCCTTGCGCTTCAGCCCCTCGTCGTCGACGCCGGTGCCGCGTCCGACCCAGTCCTCCGCCCTGCCGCCCCATAAAGCATGGTAGATCGCGGCGGCGACCGTGGTGTTGCCGATGCCCATTTCGCCGAGGCACAGCAGGTCGGCGCCCGAGGCGAGCGCCTCCATGCCGAAGGCCATCGTCGCCGCGCAGGCCTTTTCATCGAGCGCCGGGCCCAAGGTGATGTCGCCGGTCGGCCGCTCCAGCGCCAGTTCGAAGACTTTCAGGCCGAGGTCGAAGGTCTTGCAGATCTGGTTGATCGCCGCGCCGCCGGAAGCGAAATTGGCGACCATCGCCTGCGTCACCGATTGGGGAAACGGCGAGACGCCTTGCGCGACGACGCCGTGATTGCCGGCGAACACCGCGACCAGCGGCTGGTCGACATGGGGGCGGACGCCCTGCCAGGCGGCCAGCCATTCGACGATCTCCTCAAGCCGCCCGAGCGAGCCGGCGGGCTTGGTCAGCTGGGCGTCGCGCGCCCGCACCGCCGCGACTGCCGCCTCGTCGGGCCCCGGCATGGCCTTCAAGAGCCCGCGTATGTCGTCGAAGGGTCGTGGCGCGGCGTTCATCAGGGGTCTCGCAAGGTTCAGGGAATGCCGCCTCGTAAAGCAATTTCTCGGCGAAAGGAAATGGCGAGCGTCCCGCTCGCCTCCTGCGCGGCAGGTTCGCCCCCTACTCTGCGGCGAGGCGCATCGTCTTGCAGCGCATCAGCAGCGCGCGCAATTGCGCCGGCTTCAACGGCTTGTGCAGAATGGCGATCCGCGCGAGCTGCGCCGCCTCCCGCACTTCCGCGCTACGGTC
>JBEKSH010000634.1:0-2941 GCA_049517235.1 Roseiarcus sp.
CCCGGCGGCCGCGAGGCTCCGCTCTGCTGCTGCAACTGGGCCGCCTGCGCCGAGGCGATGAGGCGAAAGTAGTGCTCGGCGTGCTGGAGATAGTTTTCCGCCGCGACGGGATCGCCGTTGGTGTGGGCGTCCCGCGCCAGCTGCAGATATTTTTCCGCGACGTGATGGGCGTTGCCGCGGATTTTCACGTCCGGCCCATTCGACTCATAGGATCGCGTCAGCGGATTAGGGCCGCGGCGATTGTTGCTGGGGCGGCCGCGCATGCGCTTGTTCTGACCAGGTCTCATTTACAATCCTTAACTCTCGAAGGCTCCGAATTTTCCAAGATATTGAACTTTCGGAGAATCTTGCTTTGTTCAGATAATCGGCGCATCCCGCGCGCTCGCGGCGGCGTTCCGACGAACGCCAGAACAAGGTCGGGCGCTCGCAGGCGGCCCCGATCCCGGTGATCCATTCGCATCCAAAGACACGCGATCACGAAGAGAATTCCGGCCGCGATCAACGACGCGTGCGCCAATCAGACGCCTCATGGTCGAATGATAGTCTCGCGGCTAAAGTCTCTCCGCTTGTCGTCAATCTGAAACGGTTGATAATGCGGGCAAGCCCCGGAGCCAAACTCCACAGGCAGCTGCGCAACTTTCGCCCGGACAACGACGCGAAGACGATTCTATCTATAAACTAGTCTTTTTTTCGCTCCCCGCCAAGAGGCATTCGTTCGGCGAGCGTCTTTCAATTGCCGCGACCTGTTTCCTTGGCCTCCTCGCCGGCACCTGCGCGACCGCTCACGACGCGCGCGACCCCCGCCAGATCGGCATGGGTCGCCAGCCCGGTCAGTCCGTTCCCGCGAAGGATCGCCATCACGCTGTCGGCCTGTTCGGCGCCGACCTCCAGGAAGAAGCGCCCATCCCGCGCCAGCAAGCCGTCGAGCTCGGGGCCGATCGCGCGATAGGCGTCCAGCCCGTCAAGCCCGCCGTCGAGAGCCAAGGCGGGGTCATGCTCCCTCACCTCGCGTTGCAGATCGCCGATCTCGCCGCTCGCAACATAGGGCGGATTCGAAACGACGACATCGAATGGCCCGCGAACGGCCTTTCCCCACGAGCCGACGAGGACGGTGGCGCGTCCGGCGACATTGCAGGCGGCGAGGTTCGCCCGCGCCTGCGCCGCGGCCGGCGCCGAGAGATCGACCGCGACGCCGGTCGCGGCGCCAAACTCCTTCAGCAAGGCGCAAAGAATGGCGCCCGAGCCGACGCCAAGATCGACAAGGCGCAACGGCGCCTCGCGCCGATCAGCCAACGCGCCCACGACCGTTTCGACGAGGGTCTCCGTATCCGGGCGGGGATCGAGGACGGCCGGCGATATCGTCAACGGCAGACCCCAGAATTCGCGGCGCGCGAGAATGCGCGACAAGGGCTCCCGCGCCGCCCGGCGCGCGGCCATCGGCGCCAGACGGCCGACCGCCGCTTCGCTCAACGCGCGTTCCGGATCGCGGATCAAATCGGCGCGGCTCAGGCCGTCGGCGGCGCACAGCAGCAGGCGCGCGTCGGCCGCGAAACCGTCGACCCCGGCGTCGGCCAGCATGATCCGCAACGCTTTGAGCGCCGCGCCGCGCGTAACGCCTGCTTGCAGCGCCTCCGCCACGATCAGCCGAACGCCCCGTGGCAATGCTTGTATTTCTTGCCTGACCCGCACGGGCAGGCCTCGTTGCGGCCGACCTTGCCCCAGGTCGACGGGTCCTTCGGGTTGCGCTCGCCCGCATCGATCAGCGCGGGCGCGGCGATCACGCCGACCGCCGCCGCCGAAAATTCTCCTGCGCCAATGCGTTCGTTGAGCGCGCCGAACGCTTCCTGGTTGTCGCCGGTCAGTGGGTCCAGATGCTGGAACTGCATCGGCGGGGGCGCCGGCTCGGGCGCCTGGAAACGCACTTCGATGCGCATCATCTGCGCGACGACCTCTTCGTGCCAGCGTTCGATCAGCGCTTTGAACAGTTCGAAGGCCTCGGATTTATATTCATTGAGCGGATCGCGCTGGGCGAGCCCGCGCCAACCGATCACCTGCCGCAGGTGGTCGAGCGTCACCAGATGGTCCCGCCACAGGTGATCGAGCGATTGCAGGATGACCTGCTTTTCGATGTAGCGCATCGCCTCGGGCGTATTGCGGCTGACGCGCTCCGCGTAGGCCTCGTCCGCCGCCTTGTGCAGACGCTCGCTCATTTCCTCGTCGGCGATGCCTTCTTCCCTGGCCCAATCGGCGACCGGCGATTCGAGGTTGAGCCTGATCCGAATCCCCTCGTTGAGGCCCTGGATGTCCCAAGCCTCGGGATAGGCGTCGGCGGGAATGTGCTTGGCCACCAGATCGTCGACGACATTGGCGCGCATTTCGGCGATGGTCGGCTCGAGCGATTCCTGGGCCATCATCTTGCGCCGATCCTCGAAAATGACCTTGCGCTGATCGTTCATCACATTGTCGAACTTCAGGATGTTCTTGCGCATGTCGAAGTTGCGGGCTTCGACCTTTTGCTGCGCCTTCTCGAGCGCCTTGTTGATCCACGGATGGACGATCGACTCGTCTTCCTTGAGCCCCAGACGCTTCAGCATCGCGTCCATGCGTTCGGAACCGAAGATGCGCATCAGATCGTCCTGCAAGGACAAGAAGAATTTCGAGCGCCCCGGATCGCCCTGACGTCCTGCGCGGCCGCGCAGCTGATTGTCGATGCGCCGGCTTTCATGGCGTTCGGTGCCGATGATATAGAGGCCGCCGGCGTCGATCGCCTTCTGCTTGAAGTCGGCGACTTCGACGCGGATCGCCGCTTCCCGGGCGACGCGCTCGTCGCCGGGCGCCAGCGGATCGCATTCCTGGGCCACCCGCATCTCGACGTTGCCGCCGAGCTGGATGTCGGTGCCGCGGCCCGCCATATTGGTGGCGATGGTGATCGCGCCCGGCA
>JBEKSH010000635.1:0-2940 GCA_049517235.1 Roseiarcus sp.
GCGCGAACAGATCGCCGCGCAGGTCGGCGACCACCCGCTCGCCGAGCGTCATCACGAAATAGTAGCGCAGGCCCGAGGCGAGCGCGAGAACGGCCACCACGCCGATCATCGCGATGAAATAGTCCCGGATGAGCCCGCTCTCCTGCCCGGAGAACCCGTAGTCGATCATCCGGCGGACTGCGATCGGCACGACCAGCGTCGCGCCGGAGGCGACGATCAGCGCGATCAGCGCGCCGGCGACGCGGCCGCGGTAGGCGAGCCCGTACGGCAACAGCGGGCGCAGGGCCGCGAGGGAGGCGCGCGCCGCCTTTGGTCCGGCGTCAGACGATTGGCTCATGTCCCAGGTAGGCTCCCGCCCAAACTTTGCGTCAGAGGGTTACCACTCACTTTTCGCCGAAAATCAAGTCGGAAGCTGGGCCGGCGGCGCTGTCGCCGCTCATTGGCTCCCGAGAGACCTTGACGGCGCCGCCGGCGCTGGGTTGTTTTCACCTGAGCGTCAACGCACTGGCCGTCGGTCGACGGCATCGTCACCGCGGCATCGAAGACGGGTCGCGCGCGCTGTGGCGCACCCCGTGAATCACGACCTCGTCATCGGTCGCACAATAAAAAATAAGATAGGGATAACGGGTGGTCGCCAAGCGCCGCAAGCGGCCTTTGCTGGTGAGCCGACCGGCATGGGGATGCTGCAACAAGAGGCTGATAATGGCCTGAATGCGCCTCTGAACACGGCGCGCGCCCTGCGGCGATTGCTGCGCGATAGTGACCAATATCTTATCGAGTTCGGCGGCGCCGCGCAGCGTATAGCGCAGCTTCACAGACCATGCTTCGCCCAGATGGCGCGCACCTGTTCGTCCGTCGCGAATTCGCCTCGATCCGCCTGGGCAAGGGATTCTTCAAACGAGGCTTCTTCATCGGCGGTCAATTGAACCGCCGGCTGATCCTCCCCGGCAAATTGCAGGAGCATGCGGGCAAGATCGTCCTGCATTTCAGGCGGCAGAGCGCGCACGGTCTCGACGGCGTGTTCCAGCAGCTTGGTCATACTTGAATGGTAGCCTTTCCGCCGAACGTTTGGAAGGTCTTTCGAGGGTCATCTAGGCGCGTCATTTCTGTGCGCGGAAACGGCTCTTCGATCAAGGCGTTGGTTTTTAAGCATAATTCTTGAGTTTCGCACAATCAGCTAACAGCATAAGCGCGTTAGCTTCGCAGCGGCCTCAACCCGCCGAATTTCTTGGAGGGTCCTCATGCCGAAAGGACTGAACCGCATCGGTTTCGTGTTGCAGCGCCCTGGAGCTGCGCATGTTCCTCGTCTTCAAGGATGTGCTTCATGGGGGCCGGCGGCGCTTGTGTCGCGGGCGGCTCTCCCTTATAGGGAGCGCCAACTTGCGCGCGGCCGGCCGTCCGGCGGCGTCGATGCTGTTTCGAGGACGCGACGATGAAGCCCGACATCCACCCCAATTACCACGTGATCAAGGTCGTCATGACCAACGGCGCGGAATATATCACGCGCTCGACTTATGGCGCCGAGGGGGCGACGCTGCATCTCGACATCGACCCCAACACCCACCCGGCCTGGACCGGCGGCTCGCAGCAATTGCTCGATCGCGGCGGCCGTCTGTCGCGCTTCAACTCGCGCTTCGCCGGCCTGTCGCTCGGCGCCAAGAAGTAAGCCGCGGCCGGCGGATCAGGAATAATCGACCCGCGCGAGATACAGCCCGCAGGCCGGCGCGACCTGGCCGCAACGGCGCCGATCGGCGGCCTCGAGCGCTTCTTTGAGATCGGCGGCGCTCCAATAGCCCGCGCCGACATGTTCGAGCGAGCCGACCATCGAACGCACCTGCCGGTGCAGGAACGACAGCGCGCTGACCCGCATTTCGACGACATCGCCATGGCGCGCGACGTCGAGACCGCTCAGCGTGCGCACCGGGCTCGTCGCCTGACATTGCGAATCGCGGAAGGTCGAGAAATCGTGACGCCCGATGAGCGCCTTGGCCGCCTCGTTCATCGCCTCCGCGTCGAGCGGGCGCTTGACGCGCCAGGCGCGCCCGCGCTCCAGGGTCAGCGGCGCGCGGCGATTGACTATGCGATAGAGATAATGGCGCATGCGCGCGGAACGGCGCGCGTCGAAGGCGTCGCCGGCCGGCTCGGCGAGCAGCACCGCGATTGGCTGGCGCGCAAGATGCGCGTTGAGCGCGTCGCGCAGCCGCGGGCCGTCCCAGCTCCTGACGAGATCGACATGCGCGACCTGCCCTTTGGCGTGAACGCCCGCGTCGGTGCGGCCGGCGCCATGCGCGACGATCGCCTCGCCGCAAAGCGCGAGAAAAGCGGCTTCCAGCGCCCCCTGCACGGAAGGCCCGTTGGCCTGTCTTTGCCAGCCGACGAACGGCGCGCCGTCATATTCGAGCGTCAGTTTATAGCGCGGCATGAGCGAGGCGACGACCGGGATGCGGCCCCGCCTGACCACCGGCGGGGCGCGCTGAGGAGCGCCGCGCGCGCGAGAATGTCAAGACGCGCGTCCGGCGCGCTTCGCCCGGGTGCGCAAAGCAACGGACGCGGATAAAATATTCATACTATCGAAATAATAATATTATAGACAATATATTTTATATATCAATATACTATGCCGTATTGTGACACCGCCGCGACAGCGTCCTCGCGCCTGCCGGCCATTGTGCAAAATTTATCCTTGTGGCAGTTTTCCGGCATCGGCAGGATTTGCGGGGTTCTGCGCGACAAGCGCAAACAGCATTGCGTCGAGGTCATTCCCGCAAGGCTTGCCGGCGCTTCGGCCGGCGGCGCATCAAGGGGCAGAGTCCATGTTCAAATCGACCCATCGTTTGCTGCTGGCCGGCGTCAGCCGCCGGTCGTTCCTGAAATCCTCCGCGGCGCTGGGCCTGGGCGCCGTCGCCTCGCCGGCCATCGTCAGCAACGCGCTTTCGTCGT
>JBEKSH010000636.1:0-2937 GCA_049517235.1 Roseiarcus sp.
CACTGGGCGTCGCGCAGGCCGCCGTTCGGCGACAGCATGCTCGTCATCGTCACCACTGCGTTGTATTTTGGCAGCACGACGATGTTCTGCCCTTTGAAACCCATCGTATCGAATTCGGGCTGAGCGCCGCCTTCGTCGCCGCCCTCGATGATATTGTTGACCCACCAGTAATAGCCGAAGAATGGCGTGCTCTGGCCGATCGTCATCTCCTTGATCCAGGCCGCGGGCGCGACCTGTTTGCCTTCCCAGCGACCGTCCTGAAGGGCGAACATGCCGAGCCGCGCCATATCGACCGCCCGCAGCCGCAGACCCCAGCCCCCCGAGACGAGGCCCTTTTGGTCGGCTCGCACCCAGGCGTAATGCTTCATGCCCAGCGGCTTGAACAGCTTCTCTTCGGCATAGTCTTCGAGCTTGCCGCCAGCCGCGGCGCTCAGCATGGCGGTCGCGAGGATCGGATTGACGTCCATATACTGAAAGACCTTGCCGGGATCGAGAGCCGGCGTGGTCGTCGCGGCGAGCTTCAGCCGATCCGGCGCCTCGTAGTAGATCGGATCATTCGGCGGCTGAAAGTCGTAGCGCAGCCCCGTCGTCATATTGAGCACGTTGCGCAGCTTGACTTTGCCCTTGTCGGCCAGCGCGTCCTTCAGATCGGGGCGCGACTTTTCGAGCACGTCCTTGACCGAACTGTCGAGGCTGATCTTGCCTTCGCCGATCAGATCGCCCGCCAGCACCGACGTTGCGGCTTTTGTGATCGAATAGAGCTCATAGTTTTTGTCGCGCGTCAGGCCCGAGCTGTAACGCTCGAAGACAATCTTGCCATCCTTGACCACGACGAGGCTGCGGATGTCGAGCTTCGAATCGCGGATCCATTGCGACAGCTTAACGAGCGCCTCGGAATCGACGCCGACCTGCTCCGGCCAGACCTGAGGTAACTCGGTCGGATCGGAACTGATCGGAAATGCGACCTTGACGCCCTCCGCAGCCCCGGCCGACGACCATCCCACACTCAATCCCAGAACCAACGCCGGCGCCGAGGCCAGCCGCAACCACCGCACTGTCGTCATCGCTCTCTCCTGCTTCGCTCCGAAATGTTCGCGCGCCCGCCCCACGGCAGGCTCGCGGGGTATTGAGGAAATCGCGCCCGCTGTCAAGTACATATTGTATTCAGAATGCAAATACTGCCGCTGTCCAATCATCGCGAATCCTGCTAGTGAAGACGGCGATCCCAAAGAGAACGTGGTCAAAATGCAGGCAAAATCCCACAAGACCCCGACCGTCCGGGTCGGAAAAAAGCTTGTCGCGAGCGTCGCCCTGCATGAGCAAGCGCGCAATCGTCTGCGAACTTTGATCGTGCGTGGGCAACTCACCCCCGGCGCGTCGATCGTCGAGACCGATCTGAGCCAGTCGCTCGGCATCTCACGCACGCCACTGCGCGAGGCGCTCAAATTGCTCGCCGTCGAGGGCTTGGTCGAATTGCGCTCGAATCGCAGTTCGCAGATCGCCGCCCTGCGCGGGCCGGAAGTCGAACAAGTCTTCGAAGTCATGGCCGGGATCGAGGGGATGGCGGCGGGTCTCGCCGCCGAACGGGCGAGCGCCAACGATCTCAAGCGCCTTCATCAAATGCAGGAGCGCATGGAGCTGCATCACGATGGTGGCGATCGCGACGGCTATTTCGTCGTCAATCAAGAGGTCCACCGCTTCATTGTCGCCTGTGCGAAGAACCCCATCCTCACCGCGACGCATGACGGGCTTTTCGCGCGCGCCGAGCGGGCGCGATTCCTCGCGCTCGCCTCGCGCGCGCGCTGGGATGATTCGGTGAGTGAGCATCGCGACCTCTTGCAGGCGATCGAGGCGCGCGATGTCCCCGCCGCCTCGCGCATCATGTCTGATCACGTGGTCCACACGGGACGCGCGGTGAAAGACGAGATCGAGCGCATGGAGCGACAGGGCGCGGAAGATGCTAAGCCGCGAGACGCGCGGACTCGCGATAGGGAAGCGCAGCACGCGTGACGGCCGCGCGGCGGCGCGCCGGCGCCGTCCGAGTCAATGATATCGGCGATGATGAACGCCGAGCCGTCAGAAGCTGGGGATGTCCTGCGACGTGCGAAGCCGCGCCTTTTGCGGTATTTCGACGAGATCATCCTGATCAGCCGCACAAACCGCTGCTGCCGCGCGCATTCCCGGACATGCGCTCCACCAGCGCAAAATTCTTTTCCATGCGCAGATGTATTGCTGTCCGTGGGAGACTGTTTCGATTCCGAATTGGCATCCTGGTAGCCAATGCGAAAACACGCATTGGCATCGGAGGAATTAAGTTCGCCAAAATTCGCCCAATGCATCGCGGAAAGGTTCGTAGTTCGATTCCTTCTGGCTCCACCACGCAACTACTTGATTTTACTGATTTTTCTGTCTACGTGAATGTCCCCCATATATCAGGGACATAGGCCTTAAGCCGACGAAAGTAATTCGCCAGAGACCGTGAAATTTGGTCTCTGGCGCTGACTTCGGCGTCGGGTCTCCATGAGCCTCAAATTCTTTTCCGTGCAAAGCTGTCTAACCGTTCCTGAGAGACGGGTTCGATTCCGAATCGGTCATCCTGATCAGCAGCACGAACCTGTGCTGCCGTGTCCGTGCGGAACTGTCAGACCCAGGCCGAACATCTCAAAACAGCGAATCTCGATCTTATCCGGGCCTAATACGCGCCATTGGCGCCGCGGCGACAGCTTGTCTTTAGGACTGCATCGCGAGCCCGAGCGCCCGACGCTGCTCCGCCCAGTTGGTCGGGAGGTCGGTCAACCGGGAGACCCCAAAACCACGTGGCAACGTTCCGTTGACAGCGGCCTTGACGATGTCGGGCGCCAGGAAGGCCAGCGACAAGATCATGCGCGCCGATCGTTCGGACAGGCATTCTCGCGCTGCGATCACTGCGACATCGGT
>JBEKSH010000637.1:0-2937 GCA_049517235.1 Roseiarcus sp.
ACCCCGATTTCGACCGCGCAATATCCGACGCCGGCGGCGCGGCCGGCCAACTCACGGCTTGACGCCGGCAAATTGCATCGCGTCTACGGCCTCGCCTTGCCGGAATGGCGCAGCTCGGCGCACGACTGCGTCAAACGGCTGATCCTTTCGCCGGAAGCGCAAGAACGATCGTGACGAACGGCGTTGTCTTGCAGGCGGCGGCGGAAGCGGCGGCGCGGCGCGGGGGCGCGGCGCAGCGGGCTGTCACTGGGGTCTCTTTCTACGACGGTGAAGCGCCGGAGATCGTCGCCGGGCTGAAGCCTTCGGCGCGTCTGACGAGGGTTCGCCGCGCACCCTTGATAGAGCATTCGGACCGTCCGGACGCAGTCCGACGCGCCTTGACCAGAGGACCGGGCGACCGAGAGCGCGCCTCGGGGCGGATAAGATCAGCGCGCCGCGATCCGTCTCAATTTTCTCAAGAAAATCATTAGCTTGAATGATCCGCCGAGCCCACTTGTCCGCGCAACGTGGTGTAGTCTATAAGCGGACCGCCTTCCCCCGCCAGCTTGCGCGCGTCGACTTCATCAAATACAGGCTCAAACGATGACTTTGGTCCGTTCTTATCTGGCGGGGCTGTCCGATCTCGCGGAAGGTCTTAACGCCTGGCGAATCTGGCACCTTTTGGGGACGGCGGAATTGCGGCATCGGCACGCGCGCTCCCGCTTCGGCCAGCTATGGGTGACGTTGGCGATGGGCATTACGATTCTCGCCCTTGGTCTTGTCTGGTCGCTGTTGTGGCGCATGCCGCTCGAGGGGATTTTCCCGTACATTACAGTCGCTATGATCTTTTGGGGCCTGATCACCGCCGTCCTGAACGAGGCGACGACTTCGTTCGCGTCAACCGGCAAACTATTTCTGAACCAGCGAGCAAGTCTGTCGGTCGCCATCTACGGATTGATCTACCGCAATCTGATCGTGCTGATTTACAACGCCGCGATCATCGTCGCTGTTTTCGCCTGGTTTCGCATCATGCCGTCGTGGCCCATGTTGCTTCTGGCGCCGGGGCTGGTTTTGACAATGCTGTTTCTGATGTCTGTGGCCTATGTGCTGGCCATCGCAGCGACGCGCTACCGCGACGCCGTGCCGCTGGTGCTGTCAATAACACAAGTCGCCTATTTCATAACGCCCGTGCTGTGGAAGCCGGAGTTCATACCCGCCGACTATCGATGGATCAACATCGTCAATCCGTTCTCCGTATTCCTCGCCATCATGCGCGATCCGGTTCTTGGCGCGCCGCCGCCGATGGTGGACTGGGAGGTGGCGGTCGCCTTCACAGTCCTGGCGCTCGCGCTAGCGATCCCGTTTGTCGGGCGCTACCAGAATCGCGTCATGTACTGGATCTGACCAATGGCGTTCATCCGTCTCGACAATATTTCGGTCAGCTATCCGATTTTCAATGCGCATACGCGTTCGCTCAGGGCGGCCGTCTTTTCGCGCCTCGGCGGCAAGATCGTGACCCACAATCAAACGATCGTCGTTGAAGCGATCAAGAATCTCTCTCTTGAACTGACAAATGGAGACCGGCTGGCGCTCGTGGGCCACAATGGCGCGGGAAAGACAACGCTGCTGCGCGTGCTCGCCGGGGTCTATGTGCCGCAATCGGGCAGCGTCGAGATCAACGGGCGGGTCAGTTCGTTTACCGACATCACCCTCGGCATGGACATGGAGGCCACCGGCTGGGACAACATCATCTTCCGTTGCGCGTTCATGGGACTTACCTTCGAGCAAGCCAAAGCTTTGACGCCGTCGATCGCCGAGTTCAGCGAACTTGGCGAATTCCTCGACATGCCCGTGCGCACTTATTCTTCGGGGATGTTCCTGCGCCTCGCCTTCGCGATCTCGACCTCGATCGAACCCGACATCATCATCATGGACGAGATGGTCAGCGCGGGCGATGCGCGGTTCGTCGAAAAAGCGCGTCAGCGCATTGACAAGATTCTTGGCGCCGCGAGCATCTTTGTCATCGCTTCCCACGATACCCAGATGGCGCGTCGGTTCTGCAAGACCGCTTTATGGTTGGAAAAGGGCGCGGCAAGAGCCTTGGGCCCTGTCGAGGACGTCACGCAAGCGTATCTGGCGTCGCGTTCCGGAGAGGCCGCCTAAGCCTCGGCGCGCCGCATGGGATGTCAAGCGATGACGGTCGGTTTGGACGGCTCAACCAGCGCCTTGCCTGGGCCCGGGCGAGTGGCGATTTAGGATCCGCAATGCGCATCGCGATCTGGACCGCCTTTCCGTTGCGACGCTTTGCGAGCCTGGCGGCTCGAGCGGCGCGTCTGATCATGGCCGGGGATTTCGCAAGGCTCGGAGCTTCGGCGCGCTTCCGCGCGCATGCGTTTCTGCTGAAGCGGCGGCTGGGACCGATCGAGGGCTTTTCGCCGCCGGCCATCGAGCCGGACAGTCCTCTGGTCTCCGTGATCATACCCTGTTTCAACTACGGCCGCTTCGTTGCGGAGGCGGTCGATTCGGCGCTCTCGCAGACGCTGACCAACGTCGAGATCATTATCGTCGAGGGCGGGTCGACGGATGGCGAGACGCCTGAAATTCTTCGCAAGCTGGAGCGGCCACGCACCCAGGTGTTCTTTCAGGAACGATCACACCTCGTCGGCGCCAACCGGAACTTTGGCATTTCGTTGGCGAGAGGGAGGTACGTATGTTGCCTCGACGCCGACGATACGCTTGAGCCAACCTACATAGAGAAAGCGGTCTATTTGCTCGAAGGCCATCGATATGATGTCGTTTCGACCGGCATTCGGTTTGTCGGTTCGAAGGAAGGAACCATCGACGTTCTGGAGTTTCCGACCCTTCGGGACATGACGGTAGGCAACCAAGTCATCACTTGCGCCGTATTTCGTCGCACGCTCTGGGAGCTGAACGGCGGCTATTTCGATACAGGCACGG
>JBEKSH010000638.1:0-2936 GCA_049517235.1 Roseiarcus sp.
CAAAGGCGGTTTTGCGACGATGGGAGGCGGCATTTCGATGTTCCATTTCATTCGCGCGGCGCTTGCGTCAGGGTTCTGTCTCTTCGCATGTTTTGAATCGAAAGCCGAGCCCGCGCCTCCTTTCAGCGCCGACGCGCCGCGCATGCTGCCGCTCATTCGCGTCGTGGTGTTCGGCGATCATCCCCGATTGACGGCGGAGCAATTCGCCAGCGAGAATCGTCTCGACCCCGGCGACGTCAAACGACGACACGCCGCCTCCGGCGTGATTCACTGCGGCGACGCGCGCGGCGCCGGGCAATTGACGCTCGCCGACAATGTCGTCACCACCGCCGCCCATGTCCTGTTCGACGAGCGCGGTCAATTGCGCGGCGACAGCGCTCATTGCTTTTTCACCGCGACCGTCGCGGACCAGGAAATCACCACGGCGATCGACGTCGCGTCCGTCGTCTCGGGCGATTCCGACCCTTACGCCAAGCCCGCCGTGCATGACTGGGCGGTCGCGCGGCTGCTGCGCCCGATCAAAGGGGCGACGCCCTATGGCATGGGCGCGCCAGCGCAAGCCGCGCAGGACATCCAGTTCGTCGCGCGTGGCCACAGCGATTGGGGTTCTGGCCGCGCCATGTCGATGGAAAACTGTCGGATCCATGACGTCCTTTCGCGGGGAAGCGAAGGAACGCGCGAATTTTCGTTCGACTGCGACGCCGGCGTCGGCGCTTCGGGCGGCGCCGTTCTGAACGCCGGCGGCGGCCGGCTGCTGGCGGTGTTTGTCGGCTATCGCTCGATCGCGCCGGACCGGACCATGCCGTTCTCGCCGCAGCATTACAATTTCGCGGTGACGCTGGAGGGCGCCTTCCGGCGCGCCGTCGAAGCCGCCGCCGGATTCAGCGCGACGGCCGCGCGCTGAAGCAGGGCGTCGCGTTTCCGGGCGCCGGACATCAGGGCGCCGCGGGCCTTGGCGATCGGCGCCACGGCAAAGGACTTTGCGACGGAACGCCGCGAGAAATTGCTTGCGGCGTCGAATGGCCCCTGGCCGCCGCGCGGCGCCTGCCGGGGCGGCGCGAACCGATAGCTCAAGCGGCCCGCTTTGTTTAGACTGGGGGCATGACCCAAACTCCTCGCCCCGTAGGCCCCGGCGATCATGTCTTTCTGGTCGACGGGTCGTCGTTCGTCTTTCGCGCCTATTTCCAGTCGATCCGCCAGGATCAGAAATACAACTACCGTTCCGACCGCCTGCCGGTCGGCGCGGTGCGGCTGTTCGCGACCAAGCTGCTGCAATTCGTGCGCGACGGCGCGGCCGGGATCAAGCCGACCCATCTGGCGATCATTTTCGACAAGTCGGAGAATTCGTTCCGCAAGGAGATCTATCCGCCCTACAAGAGCCATCGGCCCGATCCCCCGGAGGATCTGGTCCCGCAGTTTCCGTTGATGCGCGATACCGTCCGCGCGTTCGGGCTGACGCCGGTCGAGCAGGACCGCTACGAGGCCGACGACCTGATCGCGACCTACGCCAGACAGGCGAACGAGCGCGGCGCCGATGTGCTGATCGTTTCGGCCGACAAGGACCTGATGCAGCTCGTCAGACCGGGCGTCGCGATGTACGATCCGGCGTCGGGCGAGCGCGAGGAGCGGCGCATCGGCCCCGACGAGGTGTTCGCCTATTTCGGCGGCGGCGCCGACAAGGTTATCGACATACAGGCGCTCGCCGGCGATTCGACCGACAATGTGCCGGGGGCGCCGGGCATCGGCGTCAAGACGGCGGCGCAACTGATCGCCGAATATGGCGATCTCGAAACGCTGCTGGCGAGAGCCGGCGAAATCAAACAGCCCAAGCGTCGCGAGGTCTTGACGAACCCGGACTCGGTCGCGCTGGTTCGCCTGTCGAAGACGCTGGTGACACTTGTTCAGGACGTCCCGCTCGAAGTGCCGCTCGACGATCTGGCGCTCGCCGCGCCCGACGCCAAACGCCTCGTCGCGTTCCTCAAGGCGTTGGAATTCACCACGATCACCAAGCGCGTCGCCGACATTTACGGCGTCGAGGCCGGCGAGATCGAAGCGGAACCCGCATTCGTCGGCGCCGGTGGTTGGCGCGGGCGCAACGGCGAGGCGGTCGAACCGCGCGCGCCGGCGCCGGCGCGCGACAAGCCGCAGGCGCCCGGCGCGACGCTTGACGCTCTCGGTCCGCGGGCGCTTGCCGCCGCGCGGCTGGCCGAGGCGCGCGAGTCGAAGATCGACCGGACGTCCTACGCCGCCGTCACGAGCCGCGACGAACTTCAACGCTGGATCGACGAAGCCTTCGAGGCGGGCGCCGTCGCGTTCGACACGGAAACGACCTCGCTCGATCCGATACAGGCCGAACTCGTCGGCTTTTCGCTGTGCGTCGCGCCGGGCCGCGCCTGCTACGTCCCCATTGGCCACCGCAATGCGGGGCAAGGCGATTTGTTCGGCGGCGGCGATGTCGTACCGGGGCAGCTCGCCGAGCGCGAGGCGCTCGAAACGTTGAAGCCGCTGATGGAGGCGCCGGGTGTCCTCAAGATCGGCCAGAATATCAAGTTCGA
Organism: Roseiarcus sp.; assembly: GCA_049517235.1. Classification (GTDB taxonomy): domain Bacteria; phylum Pseudomonadota; class Alphaproteobacteria; order Rhizobiales; family Beijerinckiaceae; genus Roseiarcus. The sequence goes on from JBEKSH010000638.1 coordinate 2,556, forward strand.
TTGGCATGTGCTCGCTCAGCGCGGCATTGAAGCGGCGCCCATCGACGATACGATGCTGATTTCCTATGCGCTTGACGCCGGCGCGACGAATGACGGCCATGGCATGGACGGGCTGGCCGAGCGCTGGCTCGCCCACAGGACGATTCACTTCGCCGACGTCGCGGGATCGGGCAAGAATTTCATCGGCTTTGCGCGCGTGGCGATCGACAAGGCGACCGAATACGCCGCCGAGGACGCCGACGTCACGCTGCGCCTCTGGCGCCTGCTCAAGCCGCGCCTGGCCAGCGAAGGCATGACCACGGTCTATGAGACGCTGGAGCGCCCGCTTGTCGTTCCGCTGGCGCGCATGGAGCGGCGCGGCATCGCGATCGATCGCGAAAT
>JBEKSH010000639.1:0-2934 GCA_049517235.1 Roseiarcus sp.
GAAGGAGCGTTATGGAACTCGCTCGTTCCGTGGCGCGATTTAAGGCTCATTGACGAAATCCCATCTCTCCGCAGAACGCGGTGCGCGTTACAATGGCGCGCGCACTCACCTACCTTTGAACAAGGACGCGCCCAAACCGCGGGCCGTCAGGCTGTCGGATGCTTTATGCCGACAACATTTCTTGGCGGACTACCTCATCAGAATGTTCGGATTTGATTTCCGACAGGGACAGGGCGGGACAATTCCCGGGCGAACCTTCCCGAACGTTTTACAGAATCGCGAGAGGATTGCCCGCCGAGCCGGTAGCTCCAACGATTGGCAAGGGCGCGAATACATAGACGAACACATAGGCCTCACGCTCCGCCAGTCCGTCCAGGATCATCCCCTCATGAAGATAGATGCCGTGCTTCATGATCAGGTGCTGATGGCAGGGATGGAAGACTTCCGGGTCGGCGGGAGGCACGACATCGACTGCGAAATTGTCCGCTCCGACGACGCAAACCTGCTTGTCGGCGAACCAGCGCGCGCATTCAAGGCCGATACCAGGAGCGCCGTCGTAGAATGTGTCGGTTTGCGTGTGCCAGCGCGTCCCGTGACCGGTCCGCACGAACACCGCGTCGCCGGGGGTGATTGAATCCTCCGCGACCTTCTGGCGGTCGAGACAGGCTTTGAGATCGGCGACCATGATCTCCTCGCCGACGTCGAGCACGCGCCCTTTCAATCCTTGGACGTCGAACAATATCCCGCGCGTGAAAAATGGCGGGGCGTTTTCAATGCCGAGCCTTTTCAAACCATAGGGCGACCACATGTCGCTCAGCCGGTTGCCGTTGTAGAACAGCATATTGCTTCTATCGCCATTGGCCCCGCACTGGCAGCCCAGATGGCCGAGCGCGTCCATGTGCGTGCCGATCTGGCCGATCTCGGTGGCGATGAACTCGTCGTTCCAGATGGTGCGGCTTGCGCCGCCATAGGGTCCGCCGGTCGGCCCGCCGGGCATGCGCAGGGCGAAGGCGCGGCCAGGGGCGAGCGGCATGCTGGCTTCGTAACGGCGCCCAAGGCTGACTATCTCGCCGGTTTTGATGAGACGGCTCGCCTCGAGCACCTTCGCGGGGTTCATGAAATTGCCGGCGCCGCGCTGATCGTCCGGTCCCCAGCGGGAGATCTGCCAGTCTAGTCCAAGGGTCGGAATGGCGTCAGAATCGGCTGGAACGCTTCGGCGCATCGTCATCGGCGCAACTCCTGCGATTGTTCGGTTCCCGCGATGGCGGCGGCGGCCGCCGCCCGATCGGCCTCGCTGCCGCGTTGGGTTCGCCGCCGCGAAGCCTGGACGGCCAGACCGACGGCAAGAATGAGCATTGACCCATTGAACAGCGGCTCGACGAAGAACGGAGCCCCAAGCTGATTCAGCCCCGCCACCGTCACCGCGAGAACGGATACGGCGAGAACCGTCCCCCAGACGTTGACGCGACCAGGCCGGACCGAGGTGGCGCCGAGGAGAGCGGCGGTGAAGGCCGGCAGCAGATATTCCTGCCCGACCGAACTCTGGCCGATCTGCAACTGGGATTGAAGCACGATCCCGGCGAACGAGGCGAGCGTCCCCGCCGCGACGAAGCCCAAGGTGACGTAGCGCCTGGCCGAAATGCCGTTCAGTTCGGCCGCGCGCGGGCTTGCGCCTAGGACATACAGGTAGCGGCCGAGCGGGAGATATTCGAACACGACCCACAGGCCGAGGCTGACGATCAGCGTGTACAGGGCGGGCGCCGGCACGGGGCCGAGGCTGCCGGAGATGGCGAGGAACGGCGCCGGCAGATCGGCGAGAACCTGCTGGCCGCCCGTATACCAGGCGTTGAGTCCATAGAGCACGGTGCCAGTGCCGAGCGTCGCGATGAAGGAGTCGATTTTGACCCGCGTGACGAGAACGCCGTTGGCGAAGCCGACCAATGCGCCCATCAGGAGCACCGCGATGACCGCGGCCCACCATGGCAGCCCCTGGCCCTGCAGCCCGATCGCCAGCACCTGCGAAATGCCGAGATTGAATCCCGCCGAAAGATCGAAATGGTTGGCGGTCATCGGAATGAACACCGCCAACGCGAGCAGGGCCTGCACCGATTTGTTGTTGAGGATCGACTTGATGTTGAAGAAGGTGGGGAAGGTGTCAGGCTTCAGCAGCGAAAAGACGATCAACAACAGGATCAGCAGGACGAGCAGCCCCCAGACGGAAATCGCGCGCGTGATCGCCGGTCCAACATAGCGCTGTGAAACACTGTCGCTCATTCGCGCGCTCCCCCAGCATGCGGCTGGCCGCCGCCCGAGGCGTCCGCAGTCAGGCGCGCGATCGTCAGTTCGCCGCGCGGGATTTCGGACACAACCCGGCCGCGACTGAAGACCAGCGCGCGGTGGCAGACGCGCTCCACCTCCTCGAAATCGGAAGAGAGGAGGAGGACGGCAAGTCCCTCCTTCAGAGACTGTTGCAGGAGGTGATAAATCTCCGCCTTGGAGCCGACGTCGACGCCGATGGTCGGCTCTTCAAGGACAAGAAGACGCACCCGCGCCTCCATCCAGCGCGCAAGAACGACCTTTTGCTGGTTGCCGCCGCTGAGGGTCGCGACCACGGCCTCCGGATCTTGGGGCTTTACCGAGAATCGCTTGAGAACGGCGCGGCAGTCGGAGAGTTCGTCGCCACGCCAGACTGGCTGCAGGACCCCTTTCCCCATTGCGACCGGATTGATGAAGACATTCTCGCGAACCGACATATTGGCGGCGACGCTTTCCTCCGCCCGTCGGCTCGACACGAAGCCGATCTGCTTGCGCATCGCATCCGCGGGATCGGCGGGATCAACCACGCGGCCCTCCAAAGACACATGCCCGGCCGATAGTGGAATCTGGCCGAATATCGCCCGCCCGATCGTGTGATGGCCGGCGCCGCGCAAGCCG
>JBEKSH010000640.1:0-2933 GCA_049517235.1 Roseiarcus sp.
CCATGAGCGCGTCCCACAGCCGCGGCCCATTGACGCGCACATTCGACAAGTCCGACATTGGGCCGCCCCCTCTCAAAAAGCCCGCAACGCTATTATGAATTTGACCAAATGGTCAAATGCCGCAATCTTACCCATCGCGCCGAAAATTGCGGCGCCGCGACGAGCGGCGTTCTCGGGCGGCGTCCGCTCGGGCTGTGAGGGTAAGTTGTGAACAAGCCGCCCGTCAAAATATCGATCCGCGCCGAAAATGAGCGGATCATTCTGGAAGCGGCCGAGGCGGTGTTCGCCGAACACGGCTTTGGCGGCGCGACGACGGCGGCCATCGCCGCGCGAGCGGGCGTGCCGAAGGCCAATCTGCACTATTATTTTCCGACCAAGGCGGCGCTGTATCGCGCGGTGATCGAGCGCGTGCTGACGGCGTGGCTCGAGGCGGCCTCCTCTTTCGACGAGAGCGACGATCCCGAGGAAGCCATTTCGCGCTACATCAGCGCCAAAATGGACCTCGCCCGCTCGATGCCGCTGGGATCGCAGATCTGGGCGAGCGAGATCATGCGCGGCGCGCCGGTGATCCAGGACTTTCTCGAAACGACGCTCGCCGAATGGGTGGAGTCGCGCGGTCAGGTGGTGCGGCGCTGGATCGGCGAGGGAAAACTGCGGCCGATCGAGCCGAGATATCTCTTCTATATGATCTGGGCGACCACCCAGCATTACGCGAACGCGGCGCATGAAATCGCCACGCTCGAGAACGGCCGCCCGCTCGACGACGCCAAATTCGAATTTGCGAGGCGGCAGGTGATCGAAACGATCGTCGGAGGGCTGATCGCGAGGTGACCGGACCGCTCGCCCATGGTATTTGATATAGACATTTCAAAAGCCGTCGGGGGCCTGCCATGAATCGTCGCCGCTCGAAGTTTCAAACTGTTGCGTTGGCTTTTCCGCTGATCGCGCCGATCGCTTTGGGCTCGTCGGGCGCGCTGGCGGCCGCTACCGGATGCGACGCCGGCAAATGGCCTCTCTCGGCGATCCAGGCCCGTTTCAACGGGACGTTGCCGGCGCTCGCCAGCGGCGACGCGTTGCCGGCGCTCGGCGCGCCGGTGCTGGTCAACCTGTCCGCCCAGGGCGACGTAACCTTCCTGCACGCGCCCGGCCGCGCCGCCAAAGCCAATCCGGCCTATGCGGCGCTCGTCAAGCTCGGCGCCGAGCGCGCCGCAACCTATCAGGTCACGGTTTCCGACGGCGCCTGGGTCGACATGGTCGAGAATGGCGAGTTGGTCAAACAATCGGATTATGTCCGCCGCAAGGACTGCCCCGGCGTCGACAAGAGCATCCGCTTCAAGAGCGACGGCGGCCCTCTGACCATCCAGATCAGCGGCGCCTACGCCAAGACGATCAAGATCGAGGCGGCGCGGGCGGAGTGATGGCGGCGCCCGGCCATGCCGGCTGTCGCTTCAATCTTCCGGGGTTTGGCGCAACGCGCTGAGCCGCGCAAGCTGTTCGAGAAACAACTTTTGCTCCTTGCGCGAGCCGACCAAGGCCCCGATGCGCGCCTCATGGACGATGTGGATCGCATGGAGCCGTTCGACAACCGATTGCCCCGCCTCGGTCAGATACAAGGCGTTCGTGCGGCGATCGCCGGCGACCTCACGGCGCACAACCAGCTTTCGCCGTTCGAATTCGTCGACCAGTTTCACGAAGTTCGACCTCTTGATCCCCAGGGATTGCGCGATCGCGGCTTGCGACGAGCCGGGATTGCGATCGATCGCGGTCAACACGCCATACTGGGACGGACGGATATTGTGCTCGGCGAAAGCGCGGATGAAATCGTCGAAGACGGCAAGCTGCGCGCGCCGAAGCTGATAGCCGATGACGTCGACGAGCGCGGACAGGTCGACAGGACCGCCGGCGTCAGATTTGGAGGCTTCGCCCAACCCGTCCGTATCGCTCGCCATCCTCGCCGCCCTCAACCGTCCGATCCTTACCTTGCAAGCGAGCGACGCCGCACTGTCAATATCGCGCGGCGCCTTTGGCGCTGACGGCCACTTTCACTCCGGCGGAAAGGACTGGTCGCTGAACGGCGAGGAGGTCGGCACCCTGATCTTGATGAAGCCGACATTCGCGGCGGCATGGCAAGAGTTGCAGGCCGCGGTCAGCCGCTCGAAAGCCTTGACGAAATCCTTGCCGTTCCTGGCCTCGATCGCTTTGCCGATATCGGCGAGCGGAGGCGCGCTCTCGCGGCCGAGCAATTGCGCGAAGGGGATATTGCCGATCATCGGATTGAGCTTGCCCGCCGTATCGAAACTGTCCCCGATCTGCCCGACTTCATAGTTCGCCAGCTCCCAATTGCCAAGGCTTCCGGCGAACCACAGCTTGAAATGGCGCCACTGCGTTTGCCCCATAATGTCGGCGGCCTTCGGCGAAGAGGTCGCCTTTGCCGGCGCGGCCTGATCCTGGCCTTGGGCTTGCGTCTGCGCCGAAATCGCCGGAATCGCCACGCAGAGGGCCGCGGCGAAGAATTTCGCGAATTTCATTTGACATCCCCTCGCGCTTCACGCGCCTCGAACAAACATAGTGCAAGCCGGAGAGCCGCGCGAGTTGTTTACCGCGCCGTCGGGCGGATGCGCGCCAAATCATTTTCAGAGACGGCGCTCCACCAGGCCTTGGCGCCGTCGCCGCGACCGGCGCGCCGGAAAGTTCTTGACGCTTGCGCCGCGGCTGGCTAAGTTTTCAGGGAGTCGAACGTCAGGCGGGCGAAGCCGTGGTTTTCATCCTTATCGTACCTTGTGCGCTGGAGACGGGACAAGCCTAGAGCTTGCGGTCCTGGAACTGGCGCTTACCCCGAGGCCCGAGAGGGCCTTTTTTATTGTCTGAAATTCAAGCCGCCGCCTTTGATTTTTATGGGAAGGTCGCGGGTTTCCCGCCGAATCGCTAGGGAG
>JBEKSH010000641.1:0-2925 GCA_049517235.1 Roseiarcus sp.
TTGAGGACGTTGGCGGTCTTGTGCACCCAACAGCGTTGTTCTCGCGTCTTGGGCCAGACCTCGCCGATCGCCTTCCAGAACCCGAGCGCGCCATCGGCGACCGCGATCTTGGGCGCCATCGATAGACCCCGACGCTTCAGATCGAGCAGCAAGGCGCGCCAGTCGTGGGCGCTCTCTCGCGCGCCGTCGGCAAAGCCGAGCAACTCCTTCTTGCCCTCCGGCGTGGCGCCGATGATGACCAGGATGCACTGTGCCTCGTCCTCCAGACGCGCTTGCAGGTAGACGCCGTCGGCCCAGACGTAGACGTAGCTTTTGGCCGACAGGTCCCGCTCGCTCCAGCGCTTGTGTTCGTCGATCCAGACGTCCTTCAGTCGCGCGATGGTCGAGGCCGACAAGCCAGGAGCATCCTTGCCGAGCAAGGCGGCCAGCGCCTCCTCGAAGTCGCCGGTCGAGACGCCTTTCAAATAAAGTATTGGGATCAGCATATCGAGGCTCTTCGAGCGCCGGGCATAGGGCGGCAGGATTGCCGGCGTGAAGCGGATGCGCGCCGGATCGTCGGCGCCGGCCTCCCGGTCGCGCACGCGCGGCTGGCGCACGGCGACAGGCCCGATGCCGGTCATGATCTCGCGCTCGGGCAAATGGCCGTGACGCACGACGCGCCGGCAACCATCGTCGGTCTTTAGATCGGCAGTCCTGGCCAGAAACTCCGACACTTCCGCCTCGACCGCCTGGGTCAAAAGCGCGCGCGCGCCATCGCGCAATACTTCGGTCAGCCGGTCCGTCAATGTCCCTGGCTGAATCAGTTCGACAACGTTATCGTCAGACACGGCATATCGCTCCTTCGGTGGAGAAGTGGAGGCTGGAACACCCCCACGATATGCCGCCTTCCCCGATTCACGCCCTCACCAACTTTCGGCCATAGCTCCAACGATTGGGGGCGAACCTTGTACCGTTTCACATTCAATCCGTCTTGAACGCGGTCATCGCAATCGCAGCAGGAAAGTCAAGCGTGTGAATTAACACGCTCGAAAAACCGGCCCGAATGACGCTTACCCACGCGTCTGCACCAAACTCGGTTTGGACTGCCCAGTCTTCGCCTTCCTCTTGAGGGTTTCCGTGGAAGCTCCTAGGTAACCCGGCCCTACCCCGGGATAGCCTGCCGACGATAATAGGAACCGTGAAGCACATCGCGCCATCATTTTTCAGAACCCTGAGGCATTCTCTGAGAGCGTGAACCGGATTCGTTACATGTTCTAGAGTGTCCGAATGCACAACTGCGTCGAACATTCTGTCCGGATAGGGCAGGGCGTGCATGTCGACTTCCGGATAGGCACCAAATACGTGCCCTTTCATCTGCTTGAGGTAAGAATGCAAGCTCCCCGCCGTGTTAAGCTCGAGAACGCTGTATCGGGCGGCTGCAGGCGAGGATACAAATGCCGCCAAAGGCCCCGCCGTGCGAAATAAGGAGTTGCAAGCCATAGCAAGAACGATCGACCGGAGATTTGCGCCGCAAGTCGTACATTGCTCGCCCTGCTGACGATCGATGTAATCCTCCTCGGTCGGGTCGATTTGCCATTCCTCGACCAATCGTTTCCAAAGGACCTTGTTGCGCCGGAAAGCTTGGCCGCCGCACACTGAACAGGTTTTCACTGGTTAGTTCCTTCACGATCTGGGCTTGACAATGAGGCCCTGGCCCGTTGGCAGCGAAAGGATCGATACTCCCACCTTAGCGGCAAATTTATCCATGCCCAGTTTTTGCTGTCTGTACCCATAGTAGGCGTAATCGTCTAGAACAACGATCGCGCCGGGCACGAGCCGATCCCACAAGAATTCGATCGCCGCCACCTCCGGCGGACTGCAATTCATATCAATCGAAAGAAAAGCAATGTCCCTCGCTGTAATCCTGTCGAGCGTGTCGGGGATTGCTCCAACGATGATTTCGACGTTGTCCCATTCTTGGAAATTGGCGACGACGTCGTCGGGCCGCACTACATAGAAGCCGCTATCGATGGCTGCTTGATTCTTTTCTAGGATCCCTTCGTTGCGTTCCGTTTCCGTCACGAAACGAGGATCAAGGCCGGAAAATGTATCGAGAAGAAAAAAGGTCTTCCGAGTCTTATTCCAGTCCAGCATTTCCATAATCGCCGAGCTCAGGAAACCCCTGTTAACTCCGCATTCCACGAAGTCGCCGGGGAGCAAGACCGCGGCTCGTGCGGCCCACAGCGCGACGTGAACACGCCAATGCCAGTGATAGTCCGCTCCAGCCGCTTTCACGCCCCTCGCGTAAGCGCGTTGAAAGTCGGGATCGCTCATAAATTCGTGGTTATGAAGAGTCCGTAGGCTGTCCTGATCATAGACTAGGGTTTGTTCGGATTCTGAGCCGGCGTCGGCCTGCGGCGCCGGGCCCTCGGCGGGCGGATCCAACGCTGGGTGCAGCTGGAGGTTTTGGCGATCCCGCCACATCCGGTAGCGTCGGGGAAGCTGGAGAGTGGCCGTCCACCAGGCCAGCTTCACGCCGCGGCGCAAGCTACGGGCCACAAACGGGAAGCGATCACCCAAGCTGCGCAGTGGACGCGTGGCTCGCCAGATGGAGCTTGCCTCGATGGCACCCAGGCGTTGCTCTAAATCTGCGGCCCGTCGTCGTTCGGCGAGTTCGACCTGCGCCGCAGCTTCTATCCGATCCTCCAGCTCTGTGATCGCCAACGCCGCCTCCGCCTCCCGTTCCTCCCCCTCCGCGACACGCGTTTCGGCAATGCGCCGCCCCGCTTCGGCCTCGAAGCGCAGCTGCTGGTCGGTGTCGACGTCGCGGCGATAGATGTAGACGCTGTTGGGAAACGGCGGCAGTTCGGCGTCCGACGCCAAGGCCACGAGGTAGGGCGCGCGGGCCAGATGCTCACTAACCTCAATCAGCGTCTCGCTACGCTT
>JBEKSH010000642.1:0-2919 GCA_049517235.1 Roseiarcus sp.
AAGTTCGACGCCTTGTTGCTGGCTGGAAGCAGGCTGATTTATGATTTGCTTCCACGGATCGAAGAACTCTATCCCGCGCTGGCCATCGTCGACCTGCTCTTCAACACGCAGGGCCATGTGGTTTCGCATTTGAAGCACCGGGCGAGGATCACCCTTGCGATCGGAGAAAATCCCGAGGTCATCAACTGGTATCGCGCTCAACATTGGAGCGCCGATCGGGTGCGCCTGATCGAAAGCGGGGTCGATTTGGCGAGGTTTCGCGCCTCGCGTCCGCCCGAGCTGGCTCGCCGGCTTGGCGTCAGACCGGACGACGTTGTCGTGGGTTTCTCCGGACGGCTTTCGACCGAGAAGGCGCCGGAGGTCTTTCTCAAGATCGCCGTCGCTTTGCGGGACGAGCCCCGGGTCCGCTTCGTCATGACCGGCTCGGGCCCGCTCGCAGAATGGATACGGTCGCAAGTGAAAACGCTTCCCGCCGGGACCCGTCTCGACTTTCTCGGCCTTGTCGACGACGTCTCGGATTACTTTTCGCTCTATGACATCTTCGTCCTGCCATCGCGCGTCGATGGGAGGCCGATGGCCCTGCTTGAGGCGCTCGCTTCGGGATGCGCCGTCGTCGCTTCATCCGTCGGCGGCGTGCCCGCTTTGATCGAGGGGGCAGGGGCCGGCGTCCTTTGTTCTCCGGACGACGTGGTCGCCTTCGCCGCCGCCGTCCGCGCCATCGCGCGCGATCCCGAGCGTTTGAACCAGCTGAAGCGTCGGGCGCTTGCCGCTGCGGAAAGGCTCTTGTCTGAACGCCAGACGGGTCAGGCCTACCTCGAGGCCCTCGAGGCCGCGATCGCGATCAAACGGGCGTGCGATGTTCCGGCCAAAGCCGTCGCAGGGTGACAAGCGTCAGGCGACGGACGAGTTTCAGCAACGTCCAGGGGACGAGCAGCAGATATTCGGGCAGGCTGATCGCATCGGTCCGCCACAGGTGAAAATGCGCGCGCATCTCTCCGAGTTGCATCGCCAGCAGGCGGCCGCTCAATCCGCCCGCTCCAAAGGCGGGTTTGTCCGCTCGCGCCAAGATCTGGTTCAGCTTGAGATTGCTAAGCCCTGTGAGCAGATTGGCGGCGACAAAGAAGTAGTCCTCAGCCGCATGCCATTCGGGAAACAGGCGGCATACCGCGTCGCGGCGCACGACGACCGTTGAGATCGATGCGGGGTTCGACAAAAGAAGGCGCCATCGCCCTATCGGTTCGGCGGCGCCCGCCGCTTGTTCGTCTGGCCAGCGCGCGCCGTTGAAAGCCTTGAGATGGGCGCTGAAGACGGGCGCATCCGGGGCCAGCATGAGCGCCATTTGCCGCTCCAGCTTTTCGCGGCGCCATTCATCGTCGGCGTCGAGAAAGGCCAGAAAGGGTTGGCGGGCGGCGGCTATTCCCGCGTTGCGCGCTCCGCCAGGCCCGATATTCCTGGAAAGGCGCAAAATGCGAAGATTGGCGAGCCCGGCGCGGGCTACGACCGCTTCAAGCGCCGGATCTTCGCCGGCATCGTCGATGACGATGACTTCGGCAGGCGGGCGGGTCTGGCCGGCGATCGAAGAGAGCGCGCGCGCCAAGGCTTCGCCGTCGCGGAAGGTCGGTATGATGACGGTGACGGGCAGATCGCTCACATCGTCGGCTCTATCGAGCGCTCGCCCAGCCTCGCGGCCTCCAGCATCCGGGCGAGAAGAGCGTCGAAGTCCGGAGGAGCCATCGCCAGCCCGAGACTGGCGAGGCGTCCGGGATCGCCAATCACGACATCGAGATCGCTTGTGCCGTGACGACGCCGGTCAATTTCATGTCGCACCGGAACGCCTGCGATTCGGACAAGCCGCCTGACCATTTCATCAAGCCCGGTCCCTATCCCGGTGCTCACATTGACGATCTGTCCCATGGCGGCCTGGGTTTCGGCAAGCGCCACGAGGACTCGAGCCGCGGCGGCGGCGTCGACAAAATCCCGAACGGCTTGGAGCGGCCCGGTTGTCAGCGCGCCGCCCGCCGGTCCAATCGCGGCAACTTGGCTCACAAAGCTGCCCAGGGCGGTCGTCGTGGGGCTGCCCGCGCCAATCGGATTGAAAAGTCTCGCGACCACGACAGGCAAACCTTTGGCGGCGGCGGCCATGCCATGATGAGTCTGGGCGAGCTTGGATATCCCATAAGCGCTCAGCGGATTGCATGGGTCGGGTTCGCGCACCGTCATGTCGCGATGGACCGGCTGGCCGTATTCGGCGGCGCTTCCCACGAGCAATACGGCCGGCCTTGCGTCGCTGGCGAGCGCGGCTTCGAGGATCGCGCCGGCGTACAGCACATTCGCGCGATAAATGCCTTCCAGATCGTCCATGCGGCTCGTCCCCGCGAGCTGGTATATCGCGCGGGGGCGAACTTCCTCGAAGATAGCCCCCAGCTGTTCCTTGCTGGGTCCGCGAGAGAGCGAGATCGTGCGGGACGCGCCCTCTATCGCGCCGCCGCCCGCCCGGGTGAGGGCGACGAACGCCATGCCGCGGCTGGCCAGTTCGCGGCACACATAGCGGCCCAGAAAACCACTGGCGCCGGTCAACAGCGCGACGGACATGGTTCAATCCTTGATGAATATCTCGCGGCGCTCCTCAAAGAGTATTTGCGCCGTGGCGTAGTCGTCGGGCCGACCGATATCGAGCCAGACACAATCCTGCTTTTGACACAGCACCGGACTTCCCTGGGCGACCAGCCGTTGCATCAAGTCCGGCATGTCGAGGCGCACGCCTGTTTTGAGATGCGGCGCCACCGCGCGTCGGTTCAATATGTAAAGTCCCATGCTGACGAGGTGACTGTAGGTGGGCTTTTCCTGGTATCCGGTGAGCCGCATCTGATCGTCGGTCACGACAAGGCCGAAATCGATGGTGACCTTGCGTTCGAAGAC
>JBEKSH010000643.1:0-2916 GCA_049517235.1 Roseiarcus sp.
TGGTGACCTTGCGTTCGAAGACGGCGATCGACGCCGCCGCTGCGGACGAAACGTGCTTCTCCGCCATCGCCGCGATATCGAAATTGGTCAACAGATCGCCGTTGGTCACGACGAAATCATCGCCAAGACGATCCAGGACGGCCGCCATCGGACCGGCGGTCCCCAGCGGAGCGTCTTCGAGGCTGTAGTCGATCTTGAGGCCGAAGTTCGACCCGTCGCCGCAGAAGGCGCGGATCAGGTGGTGAAGATGGTTGACGGCGAGAATGACCTCTTCAACGCCTGCCGCCTTTAGCTGGCGCAACAGCAACTCGATGACCGGCATATCGCCGAGCGGCATCAGCGGCTTTGGAAACGAAGCGGTGAACGGTTGCAGCCGGGCGCCCTTGCCACCGGCCATGACGACAGCCTTCATTGCACGCCTTCAAAATTCTCGTGAGCCAATTCTGAATCACACATTGTAAACGTCGGTCCGGAATAGACCGAGATTGGCCGCCACGAAGTCGATCGTCTGTCTCAATCCATCGTCAATTGACGTCCTAGGCGTCCAGCCAAGAAGTCTTTGCGCCTTGCGATTGTCTGAGATGAGCTTGAGCACTTCGCTATCGGAGGGGCGCACGCGCTTCGGATCTTGCCTAATTCTCTTGTCCGAGCCCATCAAGGACAGAATTCGATCCGCGAATTGGCCGATCGTATGCGTTTCGCCGGTGCCAAGGTTGATGGTCTCGCCCTCTATGCCGGCTGTGGCGCCAGCCGCCATGAATCCGGCGACCGTATCGCCGACAAAAGTCATATCGCGCTGGGGATCCAAAGCGCCAAGTTCGACCCAGTCCCGGCTGAGGGCTTGGGAAATGATGGTTGGAATGAACGCGCGTGCGGACTGACGCGGTCCGAAGGTGTTGAACGGGCGCAGCGTTACGACCGGGGTCGAAAAGGAACGGTGGTAACTCTCGGCAATCTTGTCGGCGCCGATTTTCGAAGCGGAATAAGGGGACTGACCTTGTAAAGGGTGATCCTCGTCAATCGGCTCTCTAAGCGCCGTTCCATAGACTTCAGACGTCGAGGTGTGGACGACCCGGCCAACGCCAAGCCGGCGGGCGCCCTCGACGATATTGAGCGTGCCTTCGACATTGGTGCGGACATAGCTTCGCGGCGCAATATACGAGTAAGGAATCGCGATCAGCGCCGCGAGGTGAAAGACGATGTCCTTGCCCCTCATGACGTTCATGACGTAGTCGGAATCCTCGACATTGCCCGCCACGACCTCGATCGACCGTTTCACCTCGGTCGCCGCGAATTCGAGATTCCCCCAGTGCGCGGACGCGCTGTATTTTATCATTGCGGTCACGGCCGCCCCGGCGCGCGCCAGCGCTTCCGAAAGGTGGCTGCCGATGAAGCCGCCCGCGCCCGTCACGAGGACTTTCCGTCCGCGGTAGAATTCGTCATTCGGGGTCATCGTGCAATTCTCTATGTGGTCTTCTGAAGGCGGAACGCGCCGGGTTAGGAGACTGGGAGCGGAGTCGGCGGAAAGCCGGGGCGGCGAGTCAATTCAAGATACAGGTCGACTATTCGAGGCACGACGGCGTCCGTTGTGAACCTTGCTTCAAATCCAAGGCGCGCGGCGGCGCCCATTCTCGCCCTCAGGATCTGATCCCTCGCAAGGCGCGCGATCGCATTGGCGGCCGCATCCGGGTCGCCGCGCGGCACCAGAAAACCGTCGACGCCATCGCGCACGATCGACCGGCATCCCGGAACGTCCGTCGCGATCATCGGAAGGCCGCTTGCAGCGGCCTCGATCAGAGATCGCGGCAGACCTTCGCGCTGCGTCAGCAGAATCGCGATGTCGGCGCTGCTCCAGACCGCGCGGACGTCCGGAGCGCGACCGCGCCAGGCCACGCCTGCCGTGGAGGCGAATTTCTCCAGCTCCTGAGTTGTGTGGCTCGTAAGATTGCCGTGGTCCGGCAGGCCCCACAGGTCGAGTTCGACATTGACGCCCATCGCACGTGCGCGGCGCACCGCCTCCACCGTGTCGGCGATGCCCTTGGATCGCAGCATTCTTCCGAGAAAGGCCACCCGAAGCGGCGGCCGCCGCAGCCTCACAGAAGGCTTCAGCGCATCCGGATCGATGCCCCACCCCCCGATCACCGAAGCCCCTTCGCCCAAGCCGAGATCGAAAAGATCGTCCGGATTTTCTAATGTGAACCGCGTATTGCCATCTCGGGCCAGGCGCCCAACCAACCCCCGCACCAAGGCCCGCGCCATGCGCTGCTTCGGTCCATCGGAGGTCCAGAGGTATCCGAGACCGGTGACCGACAGGATTTTGGCCGGCGATTTCGAGACGCCCGCCGCGATCCCGCCGAGAACCACGGACTTCAAGGCGAGCGCATGAATGAGATCGGGCTTTTCCGTCTTGAGTATCTTTCGAAGACTGAAAATTGTCCTTAGCAGTTTCAGCGGGTCGAAGGTGCTGCGGTCGGCCCCCAAATTCACCAGACGAAACCCCTCTTCCTCGATTGCCGCGCGATGCTCTTGCACGCGCGTCACGACGACAACCTCGAAACCGGCGTCGCGAGCCGCGCGCGCCATCGGCAGGAAATGGGTCACAAAGGACCAGTCCTCGGTGACGACGTAGACCAACCGTGGTTTTGGGCCAGCGCTTGCGGCCAAGGCCCCTGCCATCGCTTTCATCGCTGGACCTTTATCCGAAGAGAAGATTGGATGGCAAATTACCGGCGCTCCGAGCCGCACGCGGGATTGATCGAGGTCCGGTGGATCTGCGCGTCGTGGTCCAGATCGGCGGCGCTGCGCGGCTCATTGCTTTTGCAGGCCTCTTGGAGTCAAGGGTTGATTTGGACATTCGGCTCCGTTCGGCGCGGGGCTGGGTATGGTGGCCGTCTGGGAGCCCTGAGCTGGCGCAGG
>JBEKSH010000644.1:0-2916 GCA_049517235.1 Roseiarcus sp.
CGCGGCTACTATGACCAGTTGGGTTGGTCGCTGGAGGAAGTATCCAACGCCGTTGGATTGGCCCGTCGCCCGTAGCGCATCGCTGTCGCAGAAGAGGCGGCGGACTGAAGTATAGGGGTCCTCACTGCACCCAGCCCATACCCCCGCATCGCGAATGACGATGATCCGGAACGATTCCCCAGGGCATCCTGAAGGCGCGCGTCGCGGCTGGCAAAGCCAGAGGGCGGAATCATTCCGTCTTGCCGTTGTCGCGCGCATGGGCCTGCGTGATTTGGCTGCCCGGCGCAACGCCATGCGTCAACCAGACATTGCCGCCGATCGTCGAACCGCGTCCGATGGTGATTCGGCCCAGAATGCTCGCGCCGGCGTAGATGACGACGTCATCCTCGATGATCGGGTGGCGATCGGCGCCTTTGACGAGGGCGCCGGTGTCATCGGCGGGAAGGCGCCGCGCTCCCAGCGTCACCGCCTGATAGATCCGCACCCGCTCGCCAATGATCGCCGTGGCGCCGATGACGACGCCGGTGCCGTGATCAATGAAGAAGCTCGCGCCGATTTGGGCGCCCGGATGAATGTCGATGCCGGTCTTGGAATGGGCGATTTCGGCGATGAGACGCGCTAGCAAGGCAGCGCCCAATTCATGCACCGCATGGGCGAGTCGGTAATGGAGAATCGCCGTCATGCCGGGATAGCCCAGCAGAATTTCGGGGAAGCCCGCAGCTGCCGGGTCGCCCGTGAAGGCGGCGCGCAGATCGCTCACCAGCAGGCCGCGTATGGCGGGTAAGGCCGCGGCGAATCGGCGCGTGATGGATTGGGCGCGGGCTACGAGTTCCGCCTCGGGCGATTCGCTCTCGCTCGCGAACGAGAGGCTGAGCCGAACCTGCTCGACAAGGCGCGCCAGCGCCTGGTTCAGGGTCGCGCCGACGAAATAATCCAGCGATTCGATCGCCAGTTCCGGCCCGCCGTAATGAGCCGGAAACAGTGAGGCCGCGAGCCCCTCGACGATCAAGGCGATAGCTTCGCGTGAGGGCGGGCGCCTGAACCTTCCCTTTGGCCGGATATTATGCGTCACTTCCCGCGACAGGCGTAGCTGCGCGACCACCGAGTCAAGCTTCCAGCTCGACGGCGCCGCCTCTTGCTCGGGCGACGGCCCGTCGCCCGGTTCCTCGCGCCCCGCCAGGCCGCAACAGTCCGGCGATCGCGCGTCAACGCCCATTCGGACCTCGCTGGCTCGCGATGCGACGCAGGGCGGCTGCGAGCGCGTCGACATCGTCGGTCGTGTTGTAAAGCGCGAGCGACGCACGAACGGTGGTCTCGAGCCCGAAGCGGCGCAGGATCGGCTGAGCGCAATGATGGCCGGCGCGCACCGCTATGCCTTCCTGGTCGAGCGCGGCGCCGACATCCTCGCTGCGGCAGCCGTCGAGCACGAAGGAGATCACGCCCGCCTTCTCCTTCGCCGTACCGATGATCGTCAGGCCTGGAACGCCGAGGAGCCCCTGCGTCGCATAGCCGAGCAGCTCATGCTCATAGGCTGCAATATTTCCCATGCCAACGCGATCGATATAATCGATTGCAGCGCCGAGCCCGATGGCGTCGGCGATATTGCCGGTGCCCGCCTCGAAGCGTCCGGGCGGCGGCTGATAGATGGTTTTCTCGAAGGTGACGTCGGCGATCATGTTGCCGCCGCCCTGCCAAGGCGGCATCGCGGCGAGGACATCGGGTTTGCCATAAAGAGCGCCGATGCCGGTCGGGCCGAATATCTTGTGGCCGGAAAAGACATAGAAGTCGCAGTCGAGCGTCTGGACATTGACCGGCATATGCGAAACCGCCTGCGCGCCGTCGACGAGCACGCAAGCGCCGTGACGGTGCGCGATCGCGACCATTTCCTGCGCCGGCGTCACCGTGCCGAGCGCGTTCGAGACCTGCGGCAGAGAGACGATTCGCGTCTGCGGCCCGAGCAGCTTGGTATATTCGTCGAGCAGCACCTGGCCGCTGTCGTCAACCGGCGCGACCCGCAAAACGGCGCCCGTCTCGGCGCAAAGCATCTGCCAAGGCACGATATTGGCGTGATGCTCGAGCCAGGTGATGACGATCTCGTCGCCTTTCCGAACATTGCGGCGGCCCCAGGCCTGGGCGACAAGGTTGATGGCTTCGGTCGCGCCGCGCGTGAACACGATGTCATTCAATGAATCCGCTCCGAGAAAGCGGCGGACCTTTTCGCGCGCCGCCTCATAGGCATCGGTGGCGCGAGCGGCAAGCGTATGGGCGGCGCGGTGAATGTTCGAATTCTCAGTTTCGTAGAAATAGGCAATCCGGTCGATTACCGTCTGCGGCTTCTGCGTCGTCGCGGCATTGTCGAGCCAGATCAGCGGCTTGCCATGGACACGCTGGCGCAGGATCGGAAAGTCGCGCTTGATGAAGTGGGCGTCGAAGGCGCGCGTTCCCGAAAGCAGCTCGGGCGCGAGCAGGGGCTGAAGCTCAGGCGCGACGGGCGCGATTTGCGGCGGATGAGCAGCCCCATTCGCGACGGACGCGGGCGCCAGCGCGGCCTGCGCCTCATTCAGAAAGTACAAGGATTCGCCGGCGCTCGCCGGATATCCTAGCGGGACGGACTTGTTTGAAAACCCGGTGGGAACCGCTGCCGGTCCAAGGGCGTCCGCAGCGCCGTGGCCCTGCGGATACAGCTCTGTCTCGGTTGGAAAATTCGCGGCGAAGTTCGGGCTTTGCTCGATCGAGGGCGCGGGGGCGGAAGGGGCGCCGAAGACGAGGCTTTGGCTCGGCGGCTCCGGAATGAACCACGCGCTGGGAATGCTTGTTTTAGGCAATGTGGCGCCGGAGCCCGGAGCCGCAGTGGGCAGGTTCGGCGCCGCCGCTATTCCGGCTTCATTGAGGAAATAAAGGGATTCGCCTTGTCCA
>JBEKSH010000645.1:0-2914 GCA_049517235.1 Roseiarcus sp.
TCGCGATTTGCAACGCATGCATGCCGCCGATGGTCACGAAAAATTGCTCGGGCTGAAAAGCGCCGCCGCCGGGCGCAATGCCGTAAACCCGCGTCATGTAGCGCGCGATCGCCTCGCGCAGTTCGGGTATGCCGCGCTGATGAGTGTAGAAAGTCTCGCCCCTGGCCAGGGAGAGCCGGGCCGCCTCGGCAATGAAATCGGGCGTCGTCAGGTCGCCCTCGCCGACCCAAAGAGGAATTAGCCCCTGTCGACCGCGGCCGTAGTTGAACACTTCCACGATGCCGCTTTCGGCGACAGCGTGCATCTGAGGGTTGATCGCGCCGAGCCAATCGGGCCAGGATGCGGAGGAAATGTCAGAAGCGTTTGAGCGCAATTTCGCCATTGCAAAATGTCGGATGCGACGCGGGAGCCTGCAAGCGGCAGGCGCAAGAGTTTTACACCGCTGGCGACTCTGTTGGCGGCAACCTTCTGTGATGGCCGACCAGCGTCTATAGGCTGGTGTTCAGCGTTTGACTAGCGAATCGCGAATTTCCGTGAGCAGCGCCTCGCTACGCGTCGGCGCGGGAGCGGCCGCCGGCGCTGCGACCTCCTTCTTTTTCATGCTGCTGATCGCCTTGATGACGAGGAACAGCACGAAAGCGATGATGAGGAAATTGACCACAATGGTGGCGAAGTTGCCGTAGGCGAACACCGGGCCCTGTTTCTTCGCATCGGCAAGGTTGGTCGCGGTGACGGCACGCGAAAGCCCAAAGAAATAGTTGGAGAAGTCGGCGCCTCCCAACGCGCCGATGAACGGCATGATGACGTCGTTGACCAGAGAATCGACGATCTTACCGAACGCCGCGCCGATGATGACGCCGATCGCGAGATCGACGACGTTGCCCCGCATCGCGAAGTCTCTGAATTCCTTAAGCAATGAATCCTCCTTCGCTCGTGAAAATCCGGCGCGCCTTGTCTCGGCGCCCAAGGGCGAGGCTAGCCGAGCTCGACCGCCAGTTAAAGTCCCTCGGCGCGTGAGCCGCTCAGATGACGAACTTCACCGCCGCAAAGACGAGAACGGCGATCCACATCGTTTCCGCCAGCATCAGTCCAATCGGGCGCCAGCCGACGGCGAAAAGGGCTTTGAACGACGTCTTCATGCCGAGCGCCGCGATCGCCGTGACCAGACACCAGCGCGAAACGTCGTTCGCCAAATTGATGAGAAAATGCGGCAGCAGGCCAAAGCTGTTGACGAACACGAGCAGCGC
The DNA here is from genome assembly GCA_049517235.1 of Roseiarcus sp. Lineage (GTDB taxonomy): Bacteria > Pseudomonadota > Alphaproteobacteria > Rhizobiales > Beijerinckiaceae > Roseiarcus. Next base: position 1,248 of record JBEKSH010000645.1, read on the forward strand.
GAAAGCGACAAGAAAGCCAGGCAGCATCGGCTGGGAGCTTGTGCGCCGCTCGCCGGTTCGCGCCACGACCAGTGTAATCACGAACACCGCGGGCAACAGCATGGCCACGCGCAAGAGCTTGACATAGGTGGCGATGTCGCCGGTTTCGGGCGAGATAATGTAGCCCGCGCCAACGACCTGGGCGACGTCGTGAATGGTGCCGCCGATGAAAATGCCGGCGCGCACGTGATCGAGGCCGACGGCAGTCGCAAATACCGGGTAGAGGATCATCGCCAGGGTCGAGAGCGCCGTTATGCTGACGACGGTCAGGATCGTATCGCGTTCGCTTTGTTCGTGGCGCGGCAGAACCGAAGCGATGGCGAGCGCGGCGGAGGCTCCACAAATGGCGACGGACCCGCCCGAAAGAACGCCGAAAGCCGACCCAAGGCCGAGGCGGCGGGCCAAGACGAGACCGACCAGAAACGTCGTGGCGACGCCGACGACGACCATCGCGACGGGCAGAACCCCCAGACTCGCGATCTGAGTCAACGTGATCTTGACGCCAAGCAAGGCGACGCCCGCGCGGAGCAAGGTTCGCGACGAGAATTCGATTCCCGCGACACAGCGTCCTTCCTCATGCAGAAAGTGAAAGGCCATGCCGAAAAGAAGCGCGAACAGCATAACCGGCGTGGTGTATTGTTGTGCGAGCCAAGTCGAGGCCAAAGCGATCGTGCCGGCGACGAGGAGACCGGGATAGATCGCGTGGATCAATTTGGATTGCGGCAGGGATCGGAAAAAACGCGGCGGCGCGGTTGTCTCGATCGCCGCAATTCCTTCCATGCTGTCAAACGAATCATAGGGGCCGCTCGGCCAGTTTGCATTCCCTTGCGCCACGCGCCAACTCCCCACCAACCGATCAGAGATCGGCCTCCCGAATGGCTTCGCCCTCGATCGATATGAGCCAGCGGGGGTCGCCCAATCCGGCAATCTCGAGATAAGTTGAGACCGGCGTCGCCGAACCGATTTTGCGTTCCCGGACGAGGTTATAATGCGCGAAGCATCCGGGGACGGCGACGTAGGCCGCCAATCTTGTGAGGTCGCCCGCCGCCAGCTGGGCCGCGTCGATCACCGCCAACAGATTGTCGAACGCCAATTCGACTTGCGCCTCAAACCCGGCGGGGACATTGCCCGAAGGATCGGCGCCGACCTGCGCGCCTATCACCAGCCTCTTGAAGACGCCGCCATGCACAAGTCCATGTGGTTGCCCGGAGACGGCCGACGAAATCTTGGCGGGCGTCAAAAATCGCTTCATCAACTCGCTCTTGCAATCCGTGCGGCCCATTTTGCGCTGGCGCAACGGTCAAGCGCGCGATGACGACAAAATTACACTGCGGACCTCTTCGAACAAACTGGCCTGCCTGACAATTCAAGCGCGCGCAGCCCGACCGCGGCGCGCCGCCTAGACGGTCGCGGCGAACCGAGGTTCCGACTTTATTGATCCGGCGGATGATACAAGAGCGCTCTCGGGTCGCGCTGATCGGGCGGCTTCGGCGTGTTATCTGGTGTCGCCACAGTGCTGGCGGTGGGAAGGCGATAGCCTTTAGGCGGATCGGTCAGCCAGTCGCGGTCTGGCTCTTGGCCTGCGACGATTTCATCCGGCTTCGCCAATCCGATGGTTTCAAGAACGT
>JBEKSH010000646.1:0-2914 GCA_049517235.1 Roseiarcus sp.
CGAGATTCTCGGCCCGCTCCGGGCGCGCAACCTCCTCGCCGCGTTTCAGTCGATCGTCGAGCGCGACGTCGACGCTTGTGAGGGTTTCGTCGTCAGCTTCATGGGCGACGGGGCGATGATCCTTTTCGGCCTGCCGAAGCCGCGGCCGGACGATGCGTCGCGGGCGTTTCAGTCGATCTGGCGCCTGCACGCCTCCGCCCTCGCCTGGCTCGCCGGATTGCCGCCGGCGACCAGAAACCGGCTGGACGTGCGCATCGGCGGCCATTTCGGTCCGGTCGTCGTGTCGCGGCTGGGGCCCGCGCATCACCAGCACATAACCGCGACCGGCGACACCGTGAATGTCGCGAGCCGGCTGCTGGAAGTGGGCAAGCAACAGCGATGCAGCGTCGTCGTCAGCGAGGACCTTTTTTTCGCCGCCGGCCAGCCGGCGTCCTCCCCGGATGCGACTGCGCCGCTCAGCCTGGAGGTCGCCATTCGCGGGCGCACGCAATCGTTGCGCGTTCGAACCTGGCGCTGAGCGGAATCTTCCGCGATCAGTCCGTGCGCGGAATCGACGCCGTGCGGGGATCGGCGTAGCCATATTCGGCGATCTCCCGCGCCCGCGCGTCATAGGCCGCGACATTGGCCGGCGTTCTCGCGCGCAATCCGTCGACCATGCGGTTGTACATGCAGAACGCCGCGGCGATCAGGATCGTCAGTTGGACGTCGGCGTCCGAGGCGCCCGCCGCCTTGGCGCGCGCGACCTCCTCGCGGTCGAGGGCGCGCGGCTCCTGCGCGACCCGGCGCGCGATCATTGCGAGCGCCGACATTTTCGGATCGAGCCGCGACAGCGTTCCGCCCTTGACTGAATCGATCAGCGTCTCGACTTCAGTCACATGGTCCCGCCGCAGCAGTTCGGCGGCGAACGCCCCGTGCGTGTCCATGCAATAGAAGCAGTCGTTGCGCGCCGAGGTCGCGGTCGCCAGCAATTCGCGTTCGCTGCGGCGCAACGTCGAGCCGGGAAAATCATCGACGAGCAGCGCGTTGGCGAGGCCGCGCAACGGCGCGGCAAGCGTCGGCGCCAGATTCATCGCGGCGATGATGCCCGGCAGGTCCGGCAGACCGTCGACGATCGGCGCCTCCCGCGCCCGGGCTCGGCGTTCCTCTTCGCGCATTGGGGACTCCCTGCGTAATCGCGCGACACGATAGCGCGAAATCGCCGGGGTGCGCCAGTTGCGAAGAATTTTGGTAGTGGGCCCGTTTGAATCGGGCATGAGAAACGCCTGCTGGAAAGCTTCCGCCATCCGGCGCATACTGGTCAAATGACCGAGGATCACAAATTTACCGTTAGGATAGAACCGGATTCTTCGCGACCCGGGCGATTCCGTTGGGCGCTTTTGAAGGCGAAGCAGCCTTACAATCGCTCTGAAATGTCTTTCGCGACGAAACGCGAAGCGGCCGCCGAGGCTGCAAAGGTTCTCGAAAGGCGGATTGCCGCATGGCAAGCGGTTCAATGACCCCCCCAACGCCGTATTACTTATTACGTTATTACTTATTACTATTACCTATTACGGTGACAGTGCATCTATTTGACAAGCGCCGTCCGCCGTGTTCATCGTGACGCATGGCCCGTCTGGCTCGCGTCGTCATTCCCGGACTTCCCCACCATGTCACGCAGCGCGGCAATGGCCGGGCGCGAACGTTCTTTGGGGACGACGACTATGCTTTCTACCGAGATCTGTTGAGCCGGAATTGCCGTGAGGCGGGCGTCGAAATCTGGGCCTGGGTTTTGATGCCCAATCATGTGCATCTGATCCTGAACCCCTCCGATCCCGACGGTTTGAGGCGCGCGCTGGCGCCGGTGCACCGGCGCTATGCCGGACGCATTCACGCCCGCCAGAAGAAGACCGGTCATTTCTGGCAAGGGCGGTTCGGCGCCGTGACGATGGACGAAGCGCATCTGGCAGCGGCGGTGCGCTATGTCGCGATGAATCCTGTGCGGGCGCGCCTCGTCGCCCAAGCGCAGGATTGGCCCTGGTCAAGCGCCAAGGCGCATTTGAGCGGCGAAGCGGACGGCGTGACATTGCTGGACCCCGTGCGCGACCGCTTCGCCAACTTCGCCGATCTTCTCGACGACACAGGCCTCGACGCGCTCCAGACGCCCTTGCGCCAGGCCGAAACGATCGGACGCCCGCTCGGCGCCGCTCCGTTCCTCGACGCACTCGAAGCACAAACAGGCCGCCGCCTGCATCCGAACCGGCCAGGGCGCAAGCCCAAGGCGCTCGATGCGGCGGAGGAATGAGATATATGTGCACTGTCACCGTGATCCGTGATCACATCCGCCGCCAGGATCGCTGCGAGTTTCCGGGTTCCGCTCATCACGCCCTCCGCGGCTTTGGAGACTGGCACAACGGTTCGGCCGAGTGATCCCGTCACGGCGGTTTGGCGGCGGCCGCCGCGGCGGCGTTCAACTCTCGGGCAGGCCCGCCTTGCGCAGCCCTTCCGTGATGCGCTCGTCCTCGCGCCTCCATTTCGCGTTCTCGGGTTTCGGGAGGATCAAATAGTCATGCACGGTGAAGCCCGGGCGGAGCTTCCGCAGCTCCGTCACGGCGGCCGTCGCTTCGGGGACCCTGCCAAGCCATGCATTGGCCGCGGCGAGCTCGAAATAGGGCCAATGAAGCGAGGGATTGGACGCCGCCGATTTTTGGCACCAGTCGATCGCATTTTCCCATTGCGCCAGATGCGCGTAGGCGTTGCACATGTACCATTCCCAAATGTTTCGTCCCGGATCGAGCGGATCGAGGCGCAGCGCCTGTTCGACCGGCTCGAAGGCCTCCTCCGGGCGCCCCAACAAAACCATGACGTGGCCCTTTTCAGCATAGGCGGGCGCCAAGTTCCGATCGCTTTCGATCGCAGCGTTCAATTCCACCAGTGA
>JBEKSH010000647.1:0-5445 GCA_049517235.1 Roseiarcus sp.
ATCAAATTTGGCTTTGCGGCGGCGCGAAACAGTTGGTCGCCCCGCCGCAAAGCATCGCCGAAGCGGTTCGGCGCGCCGGACCGCGCCGGTTCTCAGTTCTTCTTCATGAAGTCGCCCATGTTGTCCGGCGTCACGAGCTGGAAGGGAATATAGACCTTCTTCTCAACCTTCTCGCCGGCGGCCAGCTTGAGCGCTGCGTCGACCGCGCCCTTGCCTTGGCCGGCGGCGTCCTGGAAGACCGTCACTTTGAGGTCGCCCGCCTTCATCGAGGCGAGCGCGTCCTGCGTCGCGTCGACGCCGCCGACGATCGCCTTCTTGGTGTCGACGCCCGCCGCTTTCAGCGCCTGGATCGCGCCGATCGCCATCTCGTCGTTGTTGGAGACGAGCGCGTCGTATTTCATGCCCTTCGACAGCCAGTTGGTCATCAGGTTTTGCGCCTTGGTGCGATCCCATACGGCGGTCTGCTCGGCGATGATCTTTATGCCGTTGCACTCGGGCGTGGCGATCACTTCATGAATGTCCTTGGTGCGCTGCACCGCCGCCTGGTTGGAGAGTTCGCCCTCCATGACCAGGATGTCGCCCTTGCCGCCAAGCAGCTTGCAGATTTGCTTGGTCTCAAGCGTGCCGGAGTCCTTTTCGTTCGAAGCGACGAAGGCGGCCTTCGGTCCGAGATTGTCGACGTCGGCCGGCTCACGATTGACGTAAACGAGCGGCACGCCGGCGTCGGCGGCGAGCTTGGTCATCGCCGCGGTCGCGCTGGTGTCGACCGGGTTGACGATGATCGCGTCGACCTTGTTGGCGATGAAGTTCTGTATCTGGCTGAGCTGCTTGGAGACGTCGTCCTTGGCGTCTTCAATCTGCAGCGTCACGCCCGGCAGCGTCTTAGCGTAGTCGCTCATGCCGTTGCGCAGCACCGTCAGGAAGTTGTCATCGAATTTGTCCATCGACACGCCGATCTTGGCGGCGTAGGCCGAGGTGGACAACAGCGCGGCCATCGCGGTCGCAATGAGATATTTCTTCATCGAGCATTTCCTCCGTTGCGAGCGCCCGGCGGCGCCCGAGTTTGGGTTTGACCGTTCGCGCCGGTTCATTCCTGGAGGTCGCGCCCTGGATTACAGCGCGAACAGCCAGGATTGGTCCGAACGTCATTTTTGATCATTTCGGGCCTATAGTTTAATCGACGCGCCGCAACAGCGGAAGCGCGATTGTCGGACGACGACAAGCCCTGAGCCCGGGAGCCTTTCGCGCGTCGCCGAACCGCGGCTTCGCGCGCAACCGCTCAGATAGAACTTTTGGACCATCGTCGTCAGATTTGGAATAAATATTCCATCTGTGGGAGAAATCAACAGCGCAGGGCGATCGTCAACGAGAATCTGTCAAAATCTATCGCGCGCGCGTCGGATCAAATATTTTCGCGGATGTAAATTTCCGCCGGCAGGAGAATCTGCTCCATCCCTTCGAGGCTAACGCCTTCGCAAGCGCGCGCCATCACCGCGACGGCGCGAGCGGCGAGGGCGGCGAGCGGCGTGCCCAGAACCATGTCGACGACGCCCTCGATCAGCGCGGCGCGCGTCGCCGCGATCAATTCGTTGCACACGGCGATAGGTCTCTCCCCTGAGGTCTCGTCTCGCAGCGCTCTCACCAAACCGTCCATGCCCCCGCCGCAGACGTAGATGCCGACCAGATCGGGATTGCTCGCCGCCATGTCGGCGACCGCTTCGTAGGCGATGCGCCCGTCGTCGAGATTGACCAAGGGCTCGAGAACCTGAAATTCTTGGCTGTTTTCGCGCATGTAACTGCGAAAACTGATCTCGGCGAGCTGCTGGCTCAGATAGCGATGGCTGCCCAACAGAATGCCGATCTTGCCGTGCCTGCGGGGCGCCAGGCGCGAAATCGCCCACGCCGCCGTGCGCCCGGCCTTGCGCGTGTCGACGCCAAGATAGCCCGCGCGGGCCGGCGACGTTAAGTCGCTCAGAAGCGTGAAAACGGGCTTGCCGCCGGCGACGGCCTCGCCCACGGCCTCGTTGACGAGGGGATGATCCACTGCGACGACCGCGAGGGCGTCCACCCTCTGGCTCATTTGCCGAATGCGGCCCGCAACGATCGAGGGGGCGATGTCGTCGACAAATTCAATCGTGGATTTGCCGCGAAAATTGGTTTGCGCCGCGGTCTCGGCGCCAAGTTGGGCCGCCAGGCGCTGGTAGAATTCATCGCCGCGCTTTTGCAGCAAAAACCCAAAACGCCGCAAGGGGGTTTCGTCGTGACGGCGCCGCAACAGGCCCGCGGCGTGATAGCCGATGCTTTCGGCGGCGAGGACGACGCGGCGAGCAGTGTCGGCGCTGACCGGCATGCGCCGGTTCAGCACCCGGTCCACGGTGGCCACGCTGACCCCCGAGGCGCTGGCGAGATCGGCGATCGTCGGGCGCTTGACCATCGGCAAACTCCATCAGATTCCATCAAGATTGCAAGCGGTCTGCCGATGCAATTTGATAGAATCTTGCATGGCGCGATTGGCGCGGCGTGGGCAGACGACTATTCTTCCAGCGCGCCGTAAAATGAGAAGGCGTGAAAGAGGAGGAGCAGCCAGGTCATGGTTACGCCGCGCGACTACGGCCTTTTGGGACGCGATGGCAAGCTCGCTCTGGAGCGCGGCCTCGCCGCCGCCCAATGGTATCAGGCGCCGATCACGCGAAAGCATCTTAAGGAGCTGATGAAGCGCAAGGACGGACCGGCGATCCGCGACACCGCTATCTGGTTCGCTGCGCTCGTCCTGTTTGGCGGGCTCGGCTGCTATTTCTGGGGAAGCTGGCTCGCGGCGCCGTTTCTTCTTGGCTACGGCGTCGTCTATGGTTCGTCGTCCGACAGCCGCTGGCATGAGTGCGGCCACGGCACGGCGTTCAAGACGCGGTGGATATCACACCGACACGATCATCGTCGGGCGCGACCCCGAGATCGCCGCCAAGCGGCCGCCCGATGTGCTTGGAATCTTGCTGAACGTCTTCGCGTTGAAGTCGGGGACCGAGGCGCTTCGCAAGATCGGCGTGCATTGCCTGGGCCGACTGACGAAAGAGGAGGCGACGTTCGTCCCGGAAATGGAGCGGTGGAAGGTCTATCTTGTTGCGCGGATCTATGGCGCGATTTTCGCGGCGACCGCCGCCGTCTGCTTCATGACGGGCTCGATCCTGCCGGCGATGCTGATCGGCCTGCCAACATTTTACGGCTCGTTCCTCGGCCTCTATTTCGGTCTCACTCAGCACGCCGGACTCGCCGAGGACGTTCTCGACCATCGACTCAACAGCCGAACCGTCTACATGAATCCGATCTTCCGCTTCCTCTACTGGAACATGAATTACCACATCGAACATCACATGTTTCCGATGGTGCCGTATCACGCGCTGCCAAGGCTCCATGAGGCGATCAAGGCCGATTGTCCGCCGGCCTACGCCAGCACGATCGAGGCTTACCGCGAAATCCTGCCCGCGCTCGCGCGGCAGTTGAAGGATCCGAATTATTTCGTCGAACGGACGCTGCCGAACGCGGCGAAGGCCGTTCCCTACAATCACGGCGCGCAGTTCGTCGTGGCGACCTGACGCGCGCGCTTCGAATGTTAGTATCGGGAGAGACGGGATGGCTGCGGAATGGGTCGACGCCTGCGCGGCGGATGAAATCGAGAAAGAGGACGTCATCCGCTTCGATCACGGGAGCCGCACTTTCGCGATCGTCCGCACGGACGACGACCGCTATTACGCGACGGACGGGTATTGCACGCATGAGCAGGCGCATCTCGCCGACGGCTTGGTGATGGGGGTGATCATCGAATGCCCGAAGCACAATGGCCGCTTCGATTTCCGCACCGGCGCCGCTAAGGGCGCGCCCGTCTGCGTCGACCTCAAGACTTATCCCGTGAAGGTCGAAAACGGACGCGTCAAGTTGCAACTGACCTGAGTCCGATGGGTCGTCCGGAGACGCAGCGATGAACGCACGCGGAATCGTCATCGTCGGGGCGGGCGAGGCGGGCGCACGCGCCGCGCTCGCCCTGCGCGAGGAAGGTTTCGCCGGCGCCGTCACGCTGATTGGCGCCGAGACGTTTCCCCCCTACGAGCGCCCGCCGCTGTCGAAAGCGGCGCTCACCAGCGTCGAGGAGCCTTCGCCGCCCGCCATCGCGGGGGCGGCCGCGCTCGACGAGCGCGACATCGCGTATCTCAGCGGCGTCCGGATCGTCGCGATCGATCGCGGCGCGCATGCAATCGTCGCCGGCGACGGACGCCGGTTCCGCTATGACCGTCTGTGCCTTGCGACCGGCGCGCTGCCGCGCCGTTTGACGGTCGGCGATCGCGACGCCTGCCTCGTTCTGCGCAGCTACGACGACGCGCAGGCGCTGCGCCGGCGTTTCGTCGCGGGCGCGCGCATTGCGATCGTCGGTGGCGGCTTCATCGGTCTTGAACTGGCCGCCAGCGCGGTTTCCCGCGGCTGCGCGGCGACGATCCTCGAAGCTGCGCCGCGCATCATGACCCGGGGCGTTCCGGCCGAAATCGCCGAAATCGTCGCGCGTCGGCACCAGCGGGCCGGTGTCGAACTGATCGTTGGCGTGCGCATCGCCTCGATCGAGCGAAACGCCAAAGGCGCGGCCATCCTGCTGCAGGATGGACGGCGGATCGAGGCGGACGCCGTTGTCGCGGGCGTCGGGGCCGCGCCCGACACGGCGCTCGCCGCCTCGTGCGGCCTCGCCATCGACAACGGCGTCGCGGTCGACGGCGCGCTGCGCGCGTCAGACCCCGACATTTTCGCGATCGGCGACTGCGCGTCCTTTCCGCATCCGCTGTACGGCGGACGTCGCATCCGCCTTGAGGCCTGGCGCAACGCGCAGCACCAGGGCGCGTTCGTCGCAAGGAGCATGCTCGGCGAGGTCGCTCCCTATGCCGCGGTTCCGTGGTTCTGGTCGGATCAGTATGATCTCAGCTTGCAAATCGCCGGCCTGGTCGATGAGGGACGCACCAGCGCCCGGCGCGATCTTGGCGATGGCGCGCTCATGCTGTTTCATCTGGCCGAAGACCGCCGTCTTGTCGCGGCCAGCGCCGCTGGCCCGCTCGGCAAGATCGCGAGGGAAGTGCGTCTGGCCGAGATGCTGATCGCGCGTCGCGCGACGCCCGACCCCGCGACCCTCGCTTCGCCGGATGTGAAACTCAAATCATTGCTCGCGGCATAGGCCGCCTTCGGCGCGATGCGGATCGGCGCCGACGCCGTCTATAGCGCCGCCAGCGTCGATGCGGCGGCCGGTTCCTGCCCCCATCATAGACATTGGCTTTTGTAAGCGCCGCTCACATCCGTGAGAACGCCTGTCGCATCGGCGCGCCAGAACACCCGAACGATATCCGTGCAAAGCAGGCCGTTGCGTATGAAGGCGCTTGTGTTGGGTTCGTCGCGTCGCCGCCATTCGGGACAAAC
>JBEKSH010000648.1:0-2909 GCA_049517235.1 Roseiarcus sp.
AAAGCTCATGCCGAGCAGGTTCTCGCTCAAGGCGCCGGGCTTGGCGATCAACGCGCGGACGTTGCGCACGACGATCGGCCCGACCGCGACCTGCTCGAGCCGCGTCTCGGCGGCCAGCGCCGCGCCATTGGCGGTGGTGACGCGCACGTCATAGTCGAGCGAGGCCGTGTCGAGGCCCATTCTCCTGGCGTCCTGCGCGCGGATGACGATTGTCGAGGCGCCGGTGTCGAACACGAACGAAGCGGGCGCGTTGTTGACCTTCGCCGAGACCATGAATTCGCCGTTGAGGCGCTGGCCGATGATGACCTCGCCGCCCTGGCCGACAAGCGGTTCTGTCGGGTTCAGTTCCGCCAGGACGCGGTCCGCGAGACCGCTGAATTCGAAGCGGTAGGCGTAGACGCCGGTCAGCGCGACCATCAGCGCCGCCCACATCGCCGCGCCGCCGACGACGCGCGCGAGATCGGCGCGCCGGAAACGGCGGGGGCTTGCAAGGAGCAGCCAGAGCAACAGCGCGACGCCCAGCGCGGCTTGCGCAAACTGGGCATGGTCGAGGCCGAACAGGGGCGCGTCCGCGGGCGTCAGATAGAGACCGAGCGCGGCCAGAACCAGCAGCGCGATGGGCAGCATATGGGGCATTTCAGCTTCGCTCCCGCGTCTCCAGCCGCCGCCCGCGAACTTTGCGCGACCGCGCCGCGACGAGTCGCGCCCGCAGCCCGGCCATTATCGCGAGCCGGCTGGGCTCGTCGAGATCGCCCCAGGCGGCGATTTCCCTTATGGTCCGCCCGCAGCCGACGCACAGCGCCGAGCGCGGATCGATGACGCAAATCTGCACGCAAGGAGTAGAGGGCGGGCTGGTCTGAGCGACGTTCATGCCGCAATATTTAGGCGCCGCCGCGACCAATGAGAAGCCCGCACAGACATGCGATTTCGGCCATTTGCTGCGCTGCGCCCGCGACGTCGCCCGTTTGCCCGCCAATCTGTCGCCGCGCGATCGCGGTGATGGCCAAAGCCGCCGCCAGAGCCAGACCCAGGGCCAGGATCGCCCGTCCGAAACCGACGCCGCCAAGGCCAAGCAGCACAGCGACGATCAAGGCGGTCGTGCCGGCGGCCAGCGCGCCGCCACCGTCAAGGCGTCCGGCGCCGGCGCCCAGACCGTCGGCGCGGGCCGGCGAAAGCAACGCCAGCGGCGCCAGCGCTGCGGCGCGCGACGCGGCGCCGGCGAGGATTAGCCCCGCCGCCGCCGCGCCGAGGCCCTGTCCGAGCAGCGCGCTCACCGCGGCGACGCGCAGCAACAGCGAAAGCGCCAGCGCCGCCGCACCATAGGCACCGATGCGGCTGTCGCGCATGATTTCGAGCTTGCGCTCGCGCGTCGCGCCGCCGCCAAAGCCATCGGCGACGTCGGAGAGGCCGTCTTCATGCAGCGCGCCCGTGACGATGACGAGCGTTCCCACCGCCAGCGCCGCGCAAACCAGCGGCGGCAGGCCCATCGCATCGGCGAGGCCGAGCGCCAGCGCGCCGATCGCCGAGAGGATCGCCCCGGCGATCGGGACCATGCGCCCGAAGCGCGACAAGTCCGGCATGGCGCGCGGAGTCTGCTCGAACGGCAAGTCCGGCAGCGGCAGGCGCGAAAAGAACCGCAGGCAGGCGAGCAAATCGCGCGCCGCGCCAAGCGCGGCTGCGCGGAACGGGCCGGGGAGGGGCGGACGGACGGACATCGACTCAGAACGCGATTTCGAGCTTGCCCTTGATCGCATTGTCCTCGTCGCGCGCGCCAAGCTCGCCCGAATAGAACACGCCGACGGTGGCGTTGCTCGACAGGCGCCAGTCGAAGCCCGCCTCGACGACCAGCGCGTCCCGCGCGATCGGCGCGCCCGTTATGGTGAAGGGAAGCGACGGCGCGCTTTCGAACGCCAGCGTCGAGCTTGGCGTCACGTCGCCGAACACATGCCGCCAGCCCAGCATGGTGCGCGCCAGCAGCGGCGTATTGGCGAACAGCGTCGCCTCGCTGCGAACCCCGAGCGTCGTCGCGCCATAATCATAGCCTTGCGAGGCGCCGCTCAGCGCCGAAGCGCCGCCCGCCTCGCTAAAGCTCGAAGTGTCGATATGCATCGCCAGCGCGCCGGCGAACGGCTCGACGAACGTCGGGCCGGCGAAGCCCGACAGGCCGACCCGCCAGCCCGCCTCGCCGAACGCCTGCAGCGTGTCGCCGCCATAGCCCGAACTCGCCGCATCGCTGAAGCCGGGGAACGCGATGCTGCGGTCCGTGCCGTAGCGGTTGTAGGCGTAGAACGCGCCGCCGCGCAGCTGCAGCGCCTCGAGGCTCGCCCCGCCGTAGAGGCCGGCGTAGGTCGAATCGACGCTGCCGCTGGAGGCCCGCGCGTCGAGGCTCAAGGTGGACTGCGTATAGCCGGCCGCCACGCCGAGGCGGTAGCGCTCGTCGAGGCTGGCGTCGACGCCGAGGATGAAGCCGCCCATCGAGCGGTCGAGGGTGGCGGCGTTGCCGTCGCCGCCGATATGGCCGAACGAGCCGAACGCCTGGCCCCAGGCGGCGAAAACCTGCGCCGGCAGGTTCGGCGCGACGATTGCGTTCATCGCGGAAAAGCCGGTCGCGCCGCCGGTCGCCAGCGCGCCATAGGGGCTCGACAGGCGGTCGAGCACCGCCTCGCGCGGCAGACGCGAATCGTCGAACGCCGCCGACACCGCGCTCGGATGGATTTCGCCGGACAGCGCGTCGAAGGCTTGCTGGGCGCCCGCCACGCTCTGGCCGAGCACCGCGCTATAGAGCGCGCCCGCACCCTGCGCCTGGACGGCGGTCGCCGTCGCGATCTCATTGGGGGTGATCGCCGCCGAGGCAAACGGCGCGGTTTGAACGAAACCCACAGTCACATTCGTGGGATCGTAATTAACGG
>JBEKSH010000649.1:0-2908 GCA_049517235.1 Roseiarcus sp.
GGCCGCGCCTCGATGACGACATGGCTCGCTCTTTGCGTGGCCGCCGCCCGCGCGCATGGCGTCGACATTCTCGACGGCGTCTATAATGACATCGCCGATCTCCGGGGTTTTGAGGCCGAATGCGCGCAGGGGCGCGACTTTGGCCTTGACGGCAAGACGCTCATTCATCCGAGCCAGATCGACGCCGCCAATGCCGCCTTTGCGCCCACGCTCGCCGAGATCGATGGCGCGCGCGCAATCATCGGCGCTTTCGATCTGCCTGAAAACGCGGGCAAAGGCGCGATCCAGCTCGACGGCCGGATGGTGGAGCGTTTGCACGCCGAAACGGCCCGCCGCACTCTGTCGATCGCGCAGGGCATCGCGGCACTGTCGCCGCCGAGAGCCGAGATATGATCGCGTTTTTGCTCCGGCGATGGTTGGAAACTGGCGCCTGACGCATTCCACCGAGCGCGTCCTCCAGCCTGGGAGCCGCGTCAATGGGCCATGCGTATCTCCCGCTCTTCCCGCTCGGGCCCGATTCGACGCCCTACCGGAAGCTGAGCGGGGATGGGGTGCGGATCGAGCATGCGCTTGGCGCGGACATGCTGGTCGTCGACCGCGAGGCGATCCGTCCTCTCAGTGAGCAGGCGCTCGTCGACGTCAACCGTCTGCTTCGCCCCGGCCATCTCGCGCGACTCGCCGGCATCCTCGACGATCCGGAGGCGACGTCGAACGACAAGTTCGTCGCCTTCGATTTGTTAAAAAACGCGAATATCGCGGCGGGTGGGGTCTTGCCCATGTGCCAGGACACCGGCACGGCCATTGTCGTGCCCAAGAAGGGGCGCCTCGTTTGGACCGACGGCGACGACGAAGCCGCCATAGCGCACGGCGTCGCTGACGCCTACGAGAAGAAGAATCTGCGCTATTCGCAACTCGCCGCGCTGTCGATGTTCGAGGAAAAGAGCACCGGCGACAATTTGCCCGCGCAGATCGAAATCCACGCGGAGGGCGAAGACGCGTACAAGTTCCTGTTCATCGCCAAGGGCGGCGGCTCGGCCAACAAGAGCTTCTTCTACCAGCCGACGCCGTCGATTCTGACGCATGACCGGATGATCGCCTTCCCGAAGGAAAAGATCCTCACGCTCGGCACGGCCGCGTGCCCACCCTACCATCTGGCGATCGTCATCGGCGGGACCAGCGCCGAGCAGACGATGAAGACGGTCAAGCTCGCCTCGACCCGCTATCTCGATAGCCTGCCGACGTCCGGCGGAGCGGACGCGCATGCCTTCCGTGATCTTGCGATGGAGGCGGAAATTCATGGACTGACGCAGAAGCTGGGCGTCGGCGCGCATTTCGGGGGCAAGTATTTTTGCCACGACGTGCGCGTCATCAGGTTGCCGCGTCATGGCGCGTCGCTGCCCATCGGTCTCGGCGTCTCGTGCTCGGCCGATCGTCAGGCGCTCGGCAAGATCACAAGGGACGGCGTATTCCTCGAAGAGCTCGAACACGATCCCGCGCGTTTCCTGCCTCACGCGGATGAGGAAGCGCTCGGCGGCCCGGTCGTGCGCGTTGACCTGAACGCCTCGATGAACGACATTCTTGGCGCGCTGCACAAACACCCGGTCCGCACGCGCCTTTCGCTTACCGGCCCGATGATCGTGGCGCGCGACGCGGCGCATTCGAAATCCGCGGGCGATTGGACCGGGGCGAGCCAATGCCCAATTACTTTAGGAATCATCCTGTCTATTACGCGGGGCCCGCCAAGACTCCTGCCGGCTATGCGTCGGGGTCTTTCGGGCCGACCACCGTCGGGCGAATGGATAGTTATGTCGATCAGTTTCAGGCGGCGGGCGGCTCGATGGTCATGCTCGCCAAAGGCAACCGCTCCAAACAGGTGCGCGAGGCCTGCGCCAATCATGGCGGCTTCTATCTCGGCTCGATCGGCGGGCCTGCCGCCCGCCTCGCGCTCGACTGCATCCGCAAGGTCGAAGTCCTCGAATATCCGGAGCTAGGCATGGAGGCGATCTGACGCATCGAAGTTGAGAACTTCCCCGCCTTCATCGTCATCGACGACAAGGGCAACGACTTCTTCAAGGAATTGAATTTGGGCTGAGGCGGTTCGCCTGTCGCTTCGACCAGCCAGCCTCGGTCACGGCGGGGTTTCAACGAGCGTTTGCGTGAACGAAGGAGATTCGAATGGCTGTCACAGGCGGATGTCTATGTAAGGCGGTGCAATATGAAATCGCCGCCGAGCCGATCGCGACCAGGACTTGCTGGTGTCGTTTGTGCCAGTATATCGGCGCTGGAAGCGCGACCGTGAACGTCGCCTTCCCCAAGAGCGCGACGACGATTTCCGGCGAACTGCGCGACTATCGGAGTGTGGCCGACAGCGGCGCGGTCATGCACCGCCGCTTTTGCCCGTCATGTGGAACGCATTTGTTCAGCGAAGCGGAGCCCCGCCCGCATGTCATTTTCGTTCGCGCGGGCACGCTCGATGATCCGGAGCTCGCGCGGCCTGCGGCGACAATCTGGACATCCCGGGCGCCGACCTGGGCGTGCATCGACGATTCTATCCCGCGTATCGAAGGGCAGCCGTCGCCCGTCGCCTGAATCGGGCGGAAAGGTCGGCGCATTGCTTTCCGACGCGGACCGCGTCACACGCTTTTGCGCGCCGCCATTGAATCGGAACAGCATTCTGTGCAAGTTGCGCGCGAAAGGGCCGTCAAGGCCGCACAGAGGAAATTCGCCCCATGTCGACTTTGCTTTACCAAGCCACTATTCCGGTTTTCGAGCAGACCCTGCGCGCGCTCGACGTCATCGTCGATAAGGCCGGCGCCTATGCGGCTGCGCATAAGATCGATCCTTCCGTCCTGGTGGCGGCGCGCCTGCGTCCCGAAATGTTTTCGTTCGTTCGCCAGACGCAGATCGT
>JBEKSH010000650.1:0-2904 GCA_049517235.1 Roseiarcus sp.
TCCAGGCGCGCGGCGATGTTGACGCCATCGCCCATCAGATCGCCGTCGCTCTCCTCGACCACGTCGCCAAGATGGATGCCGATGCGGAATTCGATACGGCGCTCGGGCGGCAGGCCGGCGTTGCGCTCGACCATGCCGTTCTGCACCTCGATGGCGCAGCGCACGGCGTCAACCACGCTGCGAAACTCGACGAGAGCGCCGTCCCCGGTGCGCTTGACGACGCGCCCGTGATGCACCGCGATAGTCGGGTCGATCAGGTCGCTACGGAGCGCCCGGAGCCGCGCCAGCGTCCGGTCCTCGTCCGCGCCGGCCAGCCGGCTGTAGCCGACGACATCGGCGGCCAGGATCGCCGCAAGTTTCCGGGTCTCGCTCATGCTGCCCTTTCTCCACGATCACACCTAGCACGAAGACCCGGTCAAAATCGCGCAGAAATCCGCACCACCTCGTCGGATTGTCGATGCCGATCAGACGAGTTCGGCGAGCAGGGCGCGGGCGTCGCGGACGTCGCGCGGGGTCTCGCCGCTCTCGATCGCGGCGAGGATCGGCTGCAGCAACGCGCGGGGATCGTCGGGCGAACCGGGCGCGGTCGGTCGCGGCGCGCGGTTCGAGTAGGCGCGCTTCCTGGCCGAGGGCGATGTCGTTACAACGACTCGGGGATCCGCAGCACTACCCCTGGACGATCGGCCTCCATCCATTTGGCGACATGTCCGTCGAAGCGCGCCACCGCCGCTGCAACCGCGCCCTGAAACGCGCGGATCAGATCGCCCATGTCTTCGGGATCGAGGCTCGCCGCCAGCGCAGTCGAGCCGACGAGGTCGCAGAACATGACCGTCAACTGACGCCGCTCGGCCGCGTCGGGAGGCGTGCGCTCGGCAAGAGGGTTCGCCGCCGGGCCGGGCTTTGTCACCCCGGCGGGAGCGGCCAACGGGTCGGAGAGTTCCACGATCGCCGCCAAAATCGTGCGCCGATGCCCGATGGCGGTGACACCCAGCTCCTTCAAATCTTCCGCCGTCAGTTTCGGCAGGACCTTGCCGTCGATTTCATTGTCGCGGAATGCGGCCTCGTATTGACCGAGTCCGAGACCTCGCAGCCAACTCCCGACATCCATGTTCGCTCCAATCCGCCTAATGATCGCCGGGGCGCAACAGCGTGTCCAGGACATTGGTTCGGAATGGCGGGAACCCGTCGTTGACTTGCGCTTTGAGGTGGTGGCGGCCAGCCACCCCTCTTCGCCGAGGGCATCGCGCAGGTGGGGCAGATCGCGGCGCGCACGCGATTGGCGCTTATGTGCAGAGCGAGAGCGATGTCTTGCGACGACGGCTCGACTGCAGTTTCAGAGCCGCCTCCTCGATGAACCCTGCGTCCACCGATTAGCTGTTTCGGACTTTTTTTGGAACGTTCCAAAAAACGGCCATTAAGCCGATGCGCGCTCGGCTGCAGTTTCAGGGCCGCCTCCTTCGATGAACCCTGCTGGCGTGGACGCCGGAGCGGGGGGGTCGCGGCGGTGATGGGGCGATCTTGCCCGCTCATTGGCAAACGCTCGTCGTGCCGTCCACGTCCGTGCTATGCTTAGCGGACAGCATGGGGAAGGCCATGGCAAAGAAACTTCAGTGGCAAAACGCAAAACATGGTCGCGGCGGCTTCGAAGAGGCGACAGGATTGGCTTGGAGGCAGAATGGCGCGGCCGCCAAGCCTGATCCGTTATCCGAAGAACTTCGCCTTGAAATAAAGAGCAAACGAGTGCGCAAGTTGCGGCCTCAAAGGAGGGAAGAGGGCGGCCCCCAGATAGTTTATCCAGGCTATACTATGGCTGATTTCATCAGAGAGAGATCGCTGTTGCCGCCAGCGCTGCGGCCAGAACCAGAGCAGACATTAATTCCCCAAGCAAAGATGAAGGCGGCGCGCATCAAAAGACGCAAGGCGCGCCCTTGGCTCAAGGCATTACCGAAACTCTCGCCCCACAGGAAGGCGCGTAGAAGCCCAAAAGGCGGTCGGCCGTGAGCGCGATCCTCAAGAAGCATGGCGCAGACGCCACGGCCACATCATCAAGGCGCGAGTTCAGGCGGCGGGATACGATCCTGCGAGCTATTCCGGCCACAGCCTCCGAGCAGGACTCGCCACCAGCGCCGCCCAGGCCGGGGTCGCCCCTTGGCGCATCCGCAAGCAGACGGGGCACGCCTCGGACGCAATGTTGGCGAGATGCATCCGCGATGGCGAATTGTTCAGCGACAACGCCGCTGGCGCACTTCTCTGACCTATCGAATGAGGTCCTCGCCTTTGAACGGAAGGCTTTATAGACTCCCGGCGTCGCTTTCGAGTGATCTGGAATGACCACTAGCTTCAACGCGGTTCGGTTCCCCGGGCTAAGGGGATAACCATCGTGCTGCGCCGCTCGAAGACCGATCAGGAAGGCGCGGGGCGGAAGGTCGGCATCCCCTACGGCCGAACCCGGCACTGCCCTGTCATCAGCCTCGACCACAGGCTTTCTGTCTCCGGGATCGAACACGGCCCTATCTTGCGGCCGATCGATCGGGCATGGGCGCGCCGCCCCCGAGCGGTTGTCCGGCGAAGCCGTATCGCTCATCGTCAAAGAGCGCGTCGCCGCCGCCGGGATCGACGCTTCCGGCTTTTCGGGCCGCAACCTGCGGGCAGGTTTCGCGACGAGCGCGACGCAAGCAGGGGTCTCGACGGTTAAAATCCGAGCCCAAACCGGCCATGCAAACGACGCCATGCTGGCACGCTACGTCCGCGATGGCGAGATGTTCGTCGGCAACGCGGCTGGGGCGCTCCTGTAGGCAACCTGATCCTTGACGAACGAGGCGATGGACAATTACCTGCCTGCTCGTGCAACCTTCTTCAGAGGTCTTGATTGAGGAAGATGGGGTCCGCGATTTGAGGGGGAGA
>JBEKSH010000651.1:0-2902 GCA_049517235.1 Roseiarcus sp.
TCACGCGAATAATTTGCGCCTGCATTGTCCTATTATGCGGTCTCGAAAGCGTCGCGGCGGGAGAGATCGTCGATCTTGCTCGTGACGCCGAAGCGAAGTTGCACTCCGGCCAGTATGTCAAAGCGATCGAGAGTTTGCGACAGGCGCTACGGCTAGCCCATGACCAGAGCGCGCTCGCATTTCGCAAGGCAGTCTTCGTGTCGGAGGCGCCGGAGGCATTTGGCATCTATAAGGAACGTGCAAGCAATGTGTTCAATCAGGGAGAGCCGCTGATCGCCTACATCGAGCCCATCGGCATCGGCTGGACGAAGGAAGACGGCGGAAGTTTTCATTCCCTTTTGACAGTGGACTTCGAAATCCGATCCCCCACCAACGAGATCCTCACCGGAAAACGCGACTTCGGACGATTCGAATTTGTAAGCCGCGAGCAAAACACGGAGATAATGACCCACCTTACGCTCAATCTAACCGGAGCGCCGCCCGGCAAGTACATACTTGGCGTGGTTTACCATGACAAAACCACGGGAAAATCAGCCAGCACGGACCTTCCGTTCGAAATCAGGTGACATTTCCCGGGGCGCGTACTTGTAAATCGAGGTTGGTCTTCAGCGGCTACCCAAAAAGGTTTACCAGACTAACGGTACGAAGGGCGCGAAGGCGCCTCAATGCTGTCAAGATCAAGTTCACCAGATGCTCCCCATCCCTTGACGCCGGCGGGGATTTCCGGACGGAACTGTTCATAGAGACGATAGGCTCGCGCGGCGATTTCCCCTGGCGAAAACGACTGCGCCAGCTTCTCTATCGCTCGCTGCACAGGCCCGAGGTTCCCCGAGCCGAGCCCCACCCGCCGACCGCGGGATATTGGTACAGCCGCTTTGAGCGGCGACCGAATGTGAGTTTGATCTGGTGCGGAAACAAACCAGTTCATGAGTTCGGGCTCAGGCCCCGCGGCCAACTCCGTGCTCGGTCCTTCGTCGCTCTTCTCTCCAGCTACCCCGTGCTGTTGCGCTCGACCCCCGCGTAACCGTGCAGCGACTCCTCTCACCGGATCAGTTGGTCTCGGCCGACTGCAAATCGGCCGATGTGACGCTGCTCTATCTTGTCGCTCGCCGTCTGAAAGCAACGGACTGGCGCAACTGGCGTGCAAGCTTGAAATCTTGATGCCTGTCAGCGCATGAGCAGCTTCGTCGCCTGACCTGCTCGCAAATTCGTACTAAAAGCTCTCAGGAGCGGGAGGCTTGTTACCGAGAATCTTATCGATCGTCTGAAGCGCTTCAGGCGTGATTTTGTGCTTGTGCTCGAGCGATGAGAGATTGTCCTCGAGCTGGCTCCGCTTCGAGGCCCCGAGGATTACGGTCGAGACACGCGGGTTGGCGAGGCACCAAAGAAGCGCCAGATGGTGGACCGGCAGTCCGAGTTGACCTGCGAGAGCCGCCAGTCTCTTGACGTCGTCAAGCTGTTTGCGGCCCTCCGGCGATTGCGCCCTCGTCTTCAGCCACTCGTAGCCCGGCAAATTCATTCGGCTGTCCGCGGGAACGCCGTCGTTATATTTACCGGTCAGTAGGCCAGAATAAAGCGGCGACCAAATCGTCGTCCCGAGACCCATGAGCTCATAGAGCGCAAGGTATTCACGCTCAACTTTGTCGCGGACGAAAAGATTGTATTGAGGCTGCTCCATGCTCGGCGCCGTCAGGTTCTGCGAACGCGCGACGCCCCAGGCTTCGGTCAGCTGTTGCGCCGACCACTCGGACGTGCCCCAATACAAAACCTTGCCTTGCGAAACGAGATTGTGCATCGCCCAGACCGTCTCTTCGACCGGCGTGTCGATGTCCGGACGGTGGCAGAAGTAAAGATCGAGATAGTCGACCCGGAGCCGTCTGAGCGCCGCATGGCAGGCGTCGGTCACGTGCTTGCGGCTCAGGCCTTTCTGCATTGGCCTGCCGCCTCCCCAGAACACCTTGCTTGAGACTGCATAGGAATCGCGGCTCCAGCCCAAACGGCCGATCGCCTCGCCCATCACTTTCTCGGAATTTCCGGCCTCGTAAGCTTCGGCATTGTCGAAGAAGTTGACGCCCTGGTCATAAGCATAGGCAAGCATGTTCGCGGCATCATCCACACCGACCTGTTTGCCGAAAGTGACCCAGGATCCAAACGAGAATTCGCTGACTTTGATGCCGGTTCTACCCAAACGCCGATATTCCATCGTTCCGTCCCACATTCACGCGACATCCCCCGGATGAGGGCGCGGCCTTACCAAAGACGATCACTCTTGAGGGGTTCTGGCAATGCCAAACCCTCGACTCGGTGGCTTCCGCGGGGCCAAAGCGGCGGGCAAGACCTACCATCCATATTGGCTTCCAAACAGCCGGTCGGCCGTGCGCCTTATGTGCAGGACGTCCTCAGGAACCGGCCCAATGCCGCCCAGAATGCCGAACACCGTCTGCACGATCAAGGCGCCGTTTGAACGCGCCGGCTGTCACGCCGAGAGTCACGATTGCGTCAGAGGCGGCCGGGAGCGATTGTCTCGACGCAAAGCCACCAAAAATAGTTCTGCTGTGGCCCAAAATCGCGGGGCGGCAGCCTCGTTCGAGCCGGTCGAACAGGCTCTCCGCGAAGACGGGTAGTCACTCCGCGCGATTTTGCTTCACTGGCCATAGCCGGGTCGAGTGATCTTAGGCCGAGAAGCGCGCGCATCGATGGCTTGGCATTGCCAAGATCCGTCGACTGCTCCAATCTTAGGCCCGGGAAAGCCGCGAGCGATCGAAGTCTGGTTCAAACATTGGCACTTCGCTCGCAAGTTACGCCGTTCTCAAAAATTAGGGGGAACCTGATGTCGAATGCGCTCTTTCAGGCGACAGTTCCGGTGTTCGAGCAGCTCCTGACGTCGCTGTCCGCCATTGTC
>JBEKSH010000652.1:0-2902 GCA_049517235.1 Roseiarcus sp.
GCAGCGCGGGATAGTCGGCGCCGACGCCGTGCCAGTTGAGCGTCTTAAAGCCCTTGGCGCCCTCGCCCGCCGAAAGAACATCGGAATCGCCCGGCCACCAGATGGAGACGAACTTGTCCATGGGGTAGCCGGCCTTGATCGCTTCCTTGATCGCGGTGGCGTTCATCGCGCCCCACCCGTACATGACGACGAAATCGGGCCTGTCGCGGCGCACGTCGAGCCATTGCGCCGACTGGTCCTGCATGCTGGCCGGCGCCACCGGGTAGAGCTTCAAGGCGAAGCCGAAGTCCTTCGCCAGATCCTGAAACATCGGGATCGGCTCCTTGCCGTAGCCCGCGTCGAAATAGAGGTAGCCGATCGTCTTGCCCTTGAGCTTGTCGATCGAGCCGCCGCCGACATATTTGAGGATTTCCGAAGCGGCGTCCCAATAGGTGGCGGGCGGATTGAAAATCCAGGGGAAGATGTCGCCCTTGGCCGAAGCGGACAGCCCATAGGCCATGCTGAGGATCGGGATCTTGTCGACCGACGCCTTGGGGATCAGCGACAGCGTGATGCCCGTCGACCACGGGTTGACGATGACCGGGCCTTTCGGTTTCACCGAATCATAGCATTCGAGGCCTTTCTTGGTGTCGTAGCCGGTCTCGCATTCGTCGACGTTAAGCTTGACGCCGCCAATGCCGCCGTCGCGCTCGTTGAGCATGGTCAGATAGTCGTGCATGCCATCGGCGATCGGGGTGCCCGAGCCTGCGAACGGCCCGGTCCGATAGGTGAACAGCGGCACATAGATCGAATCGTCCGCCGCGGCCGGCGCGAACGCCGGGGCGGCCAGAACCAACGCCAGCGCGGCGCCGGAAAGGACCTTCAAGGCACGTTTGGTGTTTTTCATTTCGTTCCTCCCTTCGAGCATCTTGCTCCCAATTCGCAGGCTTGGCCATCGTCAGTAAGGGAACGGCCAAACCCGCAGTTTTTGCTTCCCGATCCGCCAAAGGCGCGCCAGTCCATTCGGCTCGACGATAAGAAAGAATAAGATCAGCGCCCCCGTCACCATGAAGGTCAGTTGCTCGACCGTCGCCGATCCCAGGTTGAGGCCGATCAGCGCCGGCAGGGCGCGCAAGACGATTGGCAGGACATGGATCAGCGCAGCGCCGAGGAAGGCGCCGAGAATGCTGCCAAGACCGCCGATGATCACCATGAACAGCAGCAGGAAAGACAGGTTGATGTTGAAGGCTTCGGGCTCCGCCGCGCCAAGCCAGAGAAACACCATCAGGGCGCCCGCCACGCCAACATAAAACGACGAAACCGCGAAGGCGAGCAGTTTGGCGCGCAGCAACCTGATGCCCATCAATTCCGCGGCGATGTCCATATCGCGAACCGCCATCCACATCCGTCCGATCCGCCCGCGCACGATATTCGAGGCGATCCAGGCCATCGCGACGACGATGGTCAGCACCACGAGATACCGGGTCGAGGCCGTGGCGTTCGGCCCGGTCACCGGCACGCCCAACAGGGTGTGCGTTCCCACTTCGATCGCCCCGGACGTATTGTCGTTGTAGAGCCACGAAACGCGGGCGAAGCACCATTGCAGGAAGAACTGCGCCGCCAGCGTCGCGACAGCGAGGTAAAAGCCTTTGATGCGCAGGCTGGGCAGGCCGAAGAACACGCCGACGGCGCTGGACACAAAGCCCGAGGCGAGGATCCAGACGAGGATGTTCACCTGGGGGAAGAAGGTCGACAGCTTGTAGCACGCGTAGGCCCCCACCCCCATGAACGCCGCCGATCCGAGCGACAGCAGTCCGGTATAGCCGGTCAGGATATTGAGGCCGATGGCGGCGAGCGAAAAGATCAGCAGCGGAATCATGATCGTATTGAGCAGGAATTGATTGCCTGCCAGCGGAATGACCACGAAGGCGACGGCGAGGATCAAGCCGAAGCCGACCCGATCCTGGCGAATCGGAAAGACCGCCATATCGGCGGCGTAGCTCGTCTTGAACTGGCCGACCTCGCGATAGAACACGTCAATTCCTCGGTTCGATCGGCGCACGCGCCGGGGCTCCGCCGATCATCCGTTTCGCCCCGGCCAATGTCGAAGCCATCGGTTCAAATCCGCTCGATAATAGTCTCGCCGAACAAGCCCTGCGGTCGGAATAGAAGGAAGGCCAGCGCAATGAAATAGGCGAGCCAGCTTTCAATGCCGCCCCCGAGAATCGGACCCCAATAGAACTCGCCGAGCTTCTCGCCGACGCCGATGATCAGCCCGCCGACGATCGCGCCGGGAATCGAAGTCAACCCGCCGAGGATCAACACCGGCAACGCCTTCAGCGCGACGACCTGCAGCGCGAACGAAACGTCCGATCGCGCGCCCCACAGAATGCCGGTCGCCAGCGCGACAATGCCGGCAGCGAACCAGACGACGACCCAGATCTGGTTGAGCGAAATCCCGACTGACAAGGCCGCCTGATGATCGTCGGCGACGGCGCGAAGCGCGCGGCCGATGCGCGTCTTCTGGAAGAACAGCGCGAGCCCCGCCACCATAACGAGCGCGATGACCGCCGCCGCTATGTCGATTTTCTGCAGCGAGACGACGCCGCCCAGGATCTTGAGCTCGATCGCGCCGGAAGGCAGGTAGAGCTGCTCGGCGATCATCGTCTTCGGGTTGCCGCCAAACACCAGTTCGCCAAAACCGATCAGGAAATAGGTCAGCCCGAAGGTCGCCATGAACAGGATGATGTCGGGCTGGTTGACGAGCGGGCGCAGGACGATCCGCTCGACGCCAAGCGCCAGGACATACATCACTCCGACGGTCGCGATCAGCGCGAGCCAGGCCGGGACGCCCCGCTCATGCAAGCCGACCAAAGTCAGCGCGGCGAACACCATCATGATGCCTTGCGCAAAATTGAAGACG
>JBEKSH010000653.1:0-2901 GCA_049517235.1 Roseiarcus sp.
CTCTTCGGGCTTGCGACGACGTCGCAAGGTCGACTGACCGCCCCCATTAGCGGTTCGAAACCCGAAGGCCGTCGCCAGGAAAGGACTGAGCCCGCGCGTGAGCATCACTGCCGCAAGCCCGATCGCTTGGGCTGCTGGCGCCGCACTAGGTAGTTTCCGAGTCTGACGCGGCAAGCGCCATAGCGATATGACTAAAGCTGATGGGAACCAAATGGCGCACTTCCGTTGGTCGGCCCGTGTAATCGAGGTGAGCGAGGCGACCCAGTGGTCGATATGAAACATTCTGCGATGGTCCTGTCTCGAGGATCCGAATTCGACGCCTTTCTATTCGCGCCAATCGGCGAGGAAAAAAATGGAATGCTGCTCAGCGTCCTCTCGGCGCTGGCGCGCCTCGACCTCGACCCTTGGCGGGAGGCTGCAGAACTGACTCGGATGCCGATGGAGACGGCCAAGCAGAGATTGAAGTCCTTGATTGAAACGCTCCCCGATGGGCCACCGACGCGGCCCGAGCTCGAGACGATTTCTACTCGCCTGATCGCGCTCCTACCGTGTAGGGTTAGGTCGTCCATCCCGTCGAGCGAGGCATTCCCCGGCACCCATGCGGTGCTGAATTCCCGAGCCTTCATTTATGTAGTGTTGGTCAATCTGATCTTTATGGCCGGGATGATGGGCGCCCAATGGGCCGCCGCGAGCCTTCACCCATCGGCGAATGCGGATCGCGATCAAGCGTCGTCCGCCAGCGTTGTCCTCCCACAGGGGTCCCCGCCGGGCTCAAGCGAATGATGATGAACCAGGTTGCGGAAAAAGGAGATATCCATGGCTAACAACCAGACGCCTTCGAACGCGAATGAACGGCCCGAACAGACGAAGCCTCAGCAGGTTGAACAGCGTCAGCAAGAGCAGCAGCCTCAAGCCGTCGCATCCGCTCAACAGGGTCGCCGCGCGGCGCCGGGACGAAGGCCGCTCTTTCGCAACTAACGATCACGCCGCCGAAGCGAGCCCCGTTGCCCATATTCGCAATGCGGCCCAAGCGCTCCTTGCCGCCGGTTTAGTTAGCTCCGCTTCGGCGCCAGTCCAAGAATTGTGGCGCATTCACGTCGACGCGAGGGCCTTGAGGCGATAATGCAGCCGGTGCGCAGCTCATCATCTGGGTGACAGAATCCTGAACCGAGTCAAAAAGGGCACGACTATGAACGCCCCGACTTTATCGCGCGAGCAAAAAGGCCAAAACGATGTTGCTGCGCCTGCCGTCAGGTCGGGGACACTGAGCTCCGACGAGTTGCACAAGATGGATGCCTATTGGCGGGCCGCAAACTATCTGTCCGTGGGGCAGATTTATCTCTACGATAACCCGCTTTTGCGCGAACCTCTGACACTAGCCCATGTGAAGCCGCTGGTGGTCGGACATTGGGGCACGACGCCGGGTCAGAATTTCATTTACGTGCATTTGAACCGGGTCATAAAGAAATATGACCTTGACATGTTCTACATCGCCGGCCCCGGTCACGGTGGTCCGGCTTTGGTGGGCAATACATATCTCGAAGGCACCTACAGCGAGATTTATCCCGATATCAGCCAGGACGAAGCTGGGCTGAAAAAACTATTCAAACAATTCTCATTTCCCGGCGGGATTTCGAGCCATGTCGCGCCAACGACGCCGGGGTCGATTCATGAAGGCGGCGAGCTGGGCTATTCGCTCAGTCACGCCTTCGGCGCCGCGTTCGACAACCCCGGTCTGATCGTCGCCTGCATCATCGGCGACGGCGAAGCGGAAACAGGTCCCCTGGCGACCTCATGGCAATCCAACAAGTTGCTCGACCCAATCACTGACGGGGCCGTGTTGCCGATTCTGCACCTGAATGGTTACAAGATCAGCAACCCGACCGTCCTGGCCCGCATCGAGCCTGAGGAGTTGGAGCAGTTCCTCAAGGGCTGCGGCTGGACCCCCCACTTTGTGGAAGGCGACCAGCCGGAAGCGATGCATCAGCTCATGGCCGCCACGATGGAGAGGGCGATCGAGGACATCCGGCGGATCCAAAAGAGTGCGCGAAATAAAAATGACGCTTCTCGGCCGCGCTGGCCCATGATCGTCCTTAAGTCCCCTAAGGGGTGGACAGGACCGAAAGTCGTCGATGGCATACAGGTCGAGGGTACTTTCCGCGCACATCAGGTGCCCTTGCTCGTGGATGCCGGCCATCCCGATCACGTCAAGCAACTCGAAAGCTGGATGAAAAGCTACAAGGCG
Organism: Roseiarcus sp.; assembly: GCA_049517235.1. Taxonomy (GTDB): domain Bacteria; phylum Pseudomonadota; class Alphaproteobacteria; order Rhizobiales; family Beijerinckiaceae; genus Roseiarcus. The sequence continues at coordinate 2,246 of JBEKSH010000653.1, forward strand.
GAGGAACTGTTTGATAAAAGCGGCCGCCTGATGCCAGATTTAGCCGACTTGGCGCCCAAGGGCGACCGCAGGATGGGCGCCAATCCGCATGCCAACGGCGGGATTCTCCTGCGCGACCTGCGCATGCCGGACTTCCACGACCACGCGGTGAAAGTGCCTTCGCCCGGCGCCGTTGACGGCGAGGATACGCTCGTATTGGGCAAATTTCTGCGCGACGTCGTCGTGCTGAATCAGGATCAGCGCAATTTCCGCGTCTTCGGCCCTGATGAGACGGTCTCGAATCTTTTAAGCGCGGTCTTTGAAGTCACTAGCCGCCAGTGGGATGCGCGCGAAGTCAAGAACGATGAATTCCTTGCGGCCGACGGACGCGTGCTGGACTCGATGCTCAGCGAGCACCAGTGCGAGGGCTGGCTGGAAGGGTATCTGTTGACCGGGCGGCATGGGCTGTTCAACAGCTACGAGGCCTTCATTCGCATTGTTGATTCGATGTTCAGCCAGCACGCCAAGTGGTTGAAGGTCACGCTGGAGCTGCCCTGGCGTCGGAAGATCGCGTCCCTGAACTATCTCCTCGCTTCTCATGTCTGGCAGCAGGATCACAACGGCTTCACCCACCAGGATCCCGGCTTCCTCGACCATGTGATCAACAAGAAGGCCGA